>JAGSPQ010000281.1 GCA_018262385.1 Myxococcaceae bacterium
CCTCGAGCTGCGGGAGCGCTGCGCGGCGATGATCAAGAACCCGGCGCAGCTTCCGGCCCAGGCCTGGCTGATCGCCGCGCTGGCGGCCAACCTGACGATCGAGCTCGAGGAGCACCTGGCGCTGGAGGAGAAGATCCTCTTCCCGGCGGTGCCGCGGCTGATCAACCCGGACGGCAGAGCGGCGATGGTGCGCGAGCTGCGCCAGCGCCGCGGCGCGTGCAGCTAGTTGGGGAGCCTGTTTCGTCACCCGCTCTGGCTCGTCGGCTTCCGCCCGTTCTTCACCCTGGCGTTCCTCACCGGCGCGCTGCTGCCTCCGCTGTGGGCGCTGGTGTTCTCGGGCCGGCTCACCCTGCCCGCTCCGGCGCTCTCGCCGCTGCAGTGGCACGCCCACGAGATGTTCTTCGGCTTCGGCTGGGCGGTGCTGGGCGGCTTCCTGCTCACCGCCAGCAAGAACTGGGTCCACATCCGCGGCCTGCACGGCGGCCCGCTCGCGCTCGCGGTGGCGCTGTGGTTCGTCGAGCGCTTCGCGGTGCTCGGGGCGGGCGCCTTGCCGGCCTGGGCGCGGCTGATCCTGCTCAACGCGTTCCTGCTGTTCGTCGCCGGCTTCGTGGTGGTGAGCCTGGTGCGCTACCGCAAGCAGGACACGTTCCCCGACAACTCCTTCTTCGTGATCGCGCTGCCCGCGTTCCTGGTGGCGAAGAACCTGATCCTCTTCCCCGAGACGTTCGTCCACGGAACCGCGATGGCGCTCGGGCTGTTCCGGGTCGCGTTCGTGGTGATGTTCGAGCGGACGCTGCCGCCGTTCATGGCGGCGGGGGCGAAGCTGACCCTGGTGCGCAAGGCCCCGCTCGACTTCGCGATCAAGGCGCTGGCGCTGCTGGCGGTGCTGGAGTCGGTGCTGCCGGCCCGGGTGGCCGCCGCGCTCCTGCTGACGCTGGCGGTGCTGCTGACCGTGCGCTTCTTCCTCTGGCGGCCGGACGTCGCGTTCAAGACCTTCGGAGTCGGGGTGATGTACGCGGGCTACGCCGGGCTGACGCTGCACCTGGGGCTCGAAGCGCTGAGGCTCGGCGGGGTGCCGCTGGGGGTCGGCTCGGTGGCGACCCACGCGTTCACCTTCTTGTGCATGGGGATCGTCATCCCCGCGATGTTGATCCGGATCAGCCAGGGCCACACCGCCCGGCCGCTGAAGTTCACGGTGAGCGACCGGCTGGCGATCGGCACGATGGGAGTGGCCGCCTTCTTCCGGCTGCTCGCGCCGCAGCTGTGGCCGGCCCACTACCTGCTGTGGGTGACGCTGGCCGGAGTGGGCTGGACGATCTGCTTCTCGCTGCTCGGCTTCCGGCTGGCGCCCTTCCTCTGGAAGGCGCGGCTCGACGGCAAAGAGCACTGAGCTTCCGGCGGCGGCTCAGGCCTGCGCGTGGTGCTCGCGGGCCTCGGGGCGCTGGCAGTTGCTGACGATGTTGCAGGCGCCGCAGGCGTGGACGACCGCCCGAGCCGGCGCAGGCGCGGGGTGCATCAGCTCGTCCGGGCTGGGCTGGAGCAGATCGCCGAACATCTGCATCTCGCGCACCGGGTCGTAGACCTTCTCCTGGACGCGGCGTCGCCAGCTGGCGTCGAGCCGCTCACCCAGCTGCGCGATCGCGCCGGCGTTCACCCGATCCAGCCGCTCGCGCACCCAGCTCAGCATCTGTTTCCTCATCACTGTTCCTCGCGGGCGAAAAGAGCGGCAGCCTGCAAGCGGTCTCGGTCGCTCTGCCTTGACCTGGGTCAAGGCCACCCATTCAGGCGGGCAGTCGCACCCGCAGCTGGGCGCCACCGCCGGGATTGTCGGCCACCGCGACCGAGCCTCCGTGGGCCTGGGCGATCGCCTCGACGATTGCCAGCCCGAGGCCGCTGCCCGGCGCGTGGTGCTGCGCGGCCGCGGCACCGCGGAAGAAGCGCTCGAACAGGTGGGGCCGCTCTTCCGCCGGAATCCCCGGCCCGGTGTCCCAGACGTCCAGCTCGACCTCGGGGCCGGCGACGCGCGAGCGCACGCCGACCCGCCCTCCGCGCGGGGTCCAGGTGATCGCGTTGTCGAGCAGCGCCTCGAGCAGCTCGCGCAGCCGGGCCCGATCCGCCGCCAGCACCAGCGAAGGATCGAGGTCGAGCTCCAGCGCCACCCCCGCCGCTTCGAGCCGCGCGCCGAACAGCCGCCGCAGCTCTTCGACCAGCTCGCCCAGCCGAACCGGTTCCTTCTGCAGCGCGGCGGCGCTGGCGTCGGCCCGGCTGAGCGCCAGCAGCCCGGTCGAGAGCGCGGCGGCTTCGCGCGCGGCCTGGGCGATGGTCGCCAGCGCCTCGCGGTACTCCTCGGGGCTGCGCTCGCGCCGCAGCGAGACCTCGGCCTGGGCGAGGATGCTCGCCAGCGGGGTGCGCAGCGAGTGGCTGGCGCGGGCGACGAATTGCTGCTGCCGCCCGAAGGCCGCCTCGAGCCGATCGAGCACGGCGTTGAACGCCCCCGCCAGCCGCCCCAGCTCGGGAGCGAGCCGGACGGTGGTGAGCCTTCGACTCAGCGAGCGCTCTTCGATTGTCGCCGCCTCGGCGGACAGCCGGTGCACCGGCGCGAGGAAGGTCCGGGCGATCACCAGCGCCCCCAGTCCTCCCAGCAGCAGCCCGGCAGCGAGCGCCACCGCCAGTCCCACCCGGAACCGCGTCGCCAGCGCCGACAGCGCCGCGGTCGGGGCGGCGACCCGCAGCAGCAGCTCGCGCTGCCCGTCGCCCAGCCGCTCGGCGTGCTCGGGCACGAAGGGGCGCGAGAAGATCCGCAGCTCGGCTCCCGAGCGGGTCTGCCGGGTGACTGCGCCCCGCTCGGCGCCCAGCGCGGGCCAGTCGAAGCCGGTCTGGAAGAGCACCACCCCCTCGAGCGTCTCGACCCGGAACGGCAGCCCCCCTTCGTGCTCGCCCGCTTCGTCCTCCAGCTCCAGCTCGCCCGAGCGCTCGACCTTCACCGCGGCGGCGATCGCGTCGGCGCGCCGCTCGAGCTCTTCGTCCTGAGCCTGCAGCGACCACTGCGCCACCGCTCCGCCCAGGTACAGCCCGAGGCCGAGGAGGACGAGGGCGACCAGCCCGAGCACCAGCAGCAGCAGCCGGGCGGTGAGGCTCACCGCGAGGCCCCGGGCCCGAGCGATCCGGCGTCGAAGCGGTACCCGGCGCCGCGCTGGGTGCGAATCAGCTCGGGCAAGCCGGCCGCCTCGAGCTTCTTTCTCAGCCGCGCGACGAAGACGTCGATCACGTTGCTGTCGCGCTCGATCTCTTCGGCGTAGAGGCGCTCGACCAGCGCGGTGCGCGACCAGGTGGTGTCGGGCCTGAGCGCGAGCACCTCGAGCAGGGCGAACTCGCGGGCGGTCAGCTCGAGCGGCCGGCCGTCGACCCGCGCGACCCGGGCGCCGAGATCCAGCTGCAGCGGGCCGAGGTCGACCACGTTGGTGGTCTGCCCGTACTCCCGCCGCAGCAGCGCGCGCACCCGGGCGAGCAGCTCGGCGAAGGCGAACGGCTTGACCAGGTAGTCGTCGGCGCCGGCGTCGAGCCCGGCGACCCGATCGCCGACCTCCCCCAGCGCGGTGAGCAGCAGCACCGGGGTGCGGCGGCCCTGCGCGCGCAGCCGGCGGAGCACGGTCAGCCCGTCGAGCTTCGGCATCATCCGATCGAGGATGATCGCGTCGTAGGGGATCTCGGTGGCCTGGTGGAGCGCATCCTCGCCGTCGCGCGAGAGATCGACGGTCAGCCCTTCCTCGGTCAGCCCCTGGACGAGGCTGGCGGCGAGGGCGGGAGTGTCTTCGGCGAGGAGCACGCGCATCAGCGGGGAATCCTCGCGCGATCCTCTTCGAAATCCCCCTGCAGCGCGTCGGGGTGGCAGGCGGCGCAGTTTGCCCGGCTGCTCACCGACGGCCGCTTGAAGACCTCGGCGGGCAGCTCGTCGTGCTTGCTCAGCAGGTAGGGCAGCGTGCTGATGCGCAGCGGAGTGGTTCCCCGGATCGAACGGAGAATCTTTTCCGACTTGCGCTGGGTGCCGGCCTCGGCGGCGTTCTCGCGCAGCCACCGCTCGAGCTGCTGGCGGGCCGGCAGGTCGAGCTCGGCGTTCTGTCCGAAGTGGTCGTCCAAGTTGGCCAGCAGCTTCTGCCACGAGCGTGCCGGCAGCAGGCCGGGCGGAAAAGCGAGGTGACAGGCGCCGCACTCTGCCTCGTAAAGAGGCAGCTGGGGAGAGCGCGACGGGGCGCGGCGGTGGTGCTCGCCGTCGTGCTCGTCGTCATCGGCGCGGGCGCCGGCCGCGAGGAGCACCAGCGGAAGAAGGAGAAGTGGTCGCATGGCGAAGCTCCTGTTTTTCAGAGTGAGAGAAGGAAAGAGAGGACGTCGCCCTTCTCTTCCGGGGTGCACAGCCGCCCGACGACCTGCTTGCAGTTGCGGTCGAACCACTTGTCGGCCTGCTTTCGATCGGTGAAGCGCCGCGGGTTGGCGGCCGGGGCGAGCGGCTCGACGATCTTCCCTGCCGGAGTGCGGCCCATGCCGCGGGGATCGGCGGTGTGGCAGGACGCGCACGAGACGCGCTCGCCGCGGGGCGCCTGCTCGGTGAGGAAGAGCCGCTTGCCGCGCGCGGCGTCGGGCCGCTGGAAGGTGGGGCTCTGGGCGCGGGCCTCGGCGGCGTACTCCTCGAGCAGCGCGGGCGGCGTGGCGGCCTGGGCCGCGGCGCCGAGCATCACCCCCAGCAGCACCACCGGCGCGCGCTTGAAGCCGGTGAACATGCCCCGCACCAGGTTCTGCCGCTCGAGCAGCGACGACAGCAGCACCCCGCCGACGTGGAAGACCAGCAGCCAGGGCAGCGCCTCGGCTGCGCCCTCGTGCACTTCCTTCACCGCGTGGGCGGCGTCCTTCGACAGCCACAGCGGGCCTTCCCACTCGGGGCCGAGCCAGACCACGGCGCCGGTGACCGAGATCACCGCCAGCAGTCCCAGCAGCGCGATCACCATCACCGCGCCGAGCGGGTTGTGCCCGAGGTGGGCCGGAGGGCGCCCCTTCACGAAGGCGCGCGCATAGGCGAGCACCTCGCGGGGCGACTTCACGAAGTCCGAGAAGCGCGCGTGGCGGGTGCCGAAGAAGCCCCACAGCGTGCGCAGGGCCAGGAGCCCGAAGATCACCAGCCCGAGCACCGCGTGAGTGGGAACGGTGCCGTCCTCCTCGGAAGTGAGGAAGGCGCCCAGGATGAGCAGAGTGAGCGACCAATGAAACACCCTCACCGCGATGTCCCAGACCTTGACCTTGGATTGCTGCATGACGCGTGTGCCTCCGCGCCGGGGGAAGTTGTCCGACGCAGGCGGCATCCTGCGCGGCCGAAGATGAACGGAAGATGAACGGGCCTTCAGCGCGCGCCGAGCGTCGCCACCAGCCAGGCCACCAGGTCCTTCGCCGACACCATCCCCACCAGCTCGCCTTCGGCGGTGACCACCGGCAGCCGATCCAGCTCGGTGCGGGTGAGCTGCCGGGCCGCGTCGAGCAGCGAGTCGGTCGGCAGCAGGGTGCGGCTCGCGACCGCCATCGCGTCCTCGACCTCCACCGCGGAGGGAGCGAGCGCGAGCGTGGCGGCGCTCACCACTCCGAGCAGAACTCCGCGATCGTCGACCACCGCGGCGCACGACTGGTGCTGCGCCGCCATCCGCGCCCCGGCCTGGGCCGCGTCGAGCCTCGAGCAGCTCCCGCCCGACGTGGGACGAGGCGCCGAGGCTCGCGTTGGGGACATGGCACTGGATCAGCTCTCCCTGCGGGTCGAAGAGCAGCCCCTCGTAGCGGGGGCAGCGCAGGCAGTGGTCGAGGCTCTCCAGCTCCTGGCTGATCGGGCAGTGGATCCGCAGCGCCTCGGCGCAGACGCCTCCCTCCATCAGGATGCGGCGCCGCCGGACCTGCAGGGTGACCGAGCGTTCCAGGTGCTCGGCTGGTGCCCTCTCGGGGAGCTCATCCGTGTTCCTTCACCTCTTCGTTGCGTCAATCCACGGCCCGGGGCCGCTATTTCGCCCGACGAAAAGCTTTCTCCCGGGGTCGCAAGGCTTGCGCCGGAACCGCCGCCGGCCCACCTCGCCCGACGGAGCGCGGGTGGCACACAGCAAGCAGAGCGAGCGCGACACCAAACGGGGAGGCGGGTGATGAACCGAGCTGGAATCCTGATCGCTTTGAGCCTCACCCTCGCGCTGGCGGCCTGCGAGAAGAAGAAGGAAGGTGCGGCCGCGCCTGCCCCCACTGCGCCCGCTCCGGCGGCGGTGGAACCCGCAGCAGTTGCTGCCGCGCCGGCGCAGCCAGCGGCAGCAGCCACCGCGACAGATGCCGGGCAGGGGCAAACAGCGATCGCCGAGGCGGAACAGATCTTCCAGACCCGCTGCACCGTCTGCCACGGCCCGCTGGGCAAGGGCGACGGGCCCGGCTCGCTGGGGCTCGATCCGAAGCCCCGCAACTTCACCGACCCCAAGTGGCAGGCGGAGGTCACTGACGAGTACCTCGAGAAGATCATCCTCTACGGCGGGCTGGCGGTCGGAAGGAGCGCGGCGATGCCGCCGAACTCCGACCTCGCCGCCAAGCCCGAGGTGATCGCCGGCATCCGCGCCCACGTTCGTTCGCTGCGCGGCAAGTAGCTCCACTCCAAAACCAGGGAAGCCGTCATGCCATTGCGCGCCATCGTCGCCGGTCTGTTCCTCACCCTCACGTCGTGTGTCGCCTGCAACGGCAGCGAGAAGGCGATGGAGCCTTCCGCGTCTTCAGGCCAGGCCCTGTCGCGCGGAGCCAGCATCCAGGACCTGATGAAGGCCCGGAAGCTCTCGGAGGCCGACGTCAACGCGGCGCTCAAGACCTACATGCCCAGCGGCCAGCTCGACGAGTACTACGCGTTCGCCTCGGGTGGGCAGTCGGGCCAGGTGATCGTGCTCGGGCTGCCGAGCATGCGGATCCTCAAGTACGTCGCCGCCTTCACCCCCGAGCCCTGGCAGGGCTTCGGCTACGGCGACGACAGCAATGCGGTGGTCAAGGGCGGCAGCCGCAACGACAAGCTGATCACCTGGGGCGACATGCACCACATGGCGCTCTCGGAGAGCAAGGGCGACTACGACGGCCAGTTCCTGTTCGTGAACGACAAGGCCAACGCGCGCCTGGCGTTGATCGACTTGCGCGACTTCGTCACCACCCAGATCGTCGGCAGCGAGCTGATCCAGTCGGATCACGGCGGCGCGTTCGTCACTCCCGACACCGACTACGTCATCGAGACCTCGCAGTACCCCGCGCCCCTGGGCGGCAAGTACGCCGACCTGAAGGAGTTCAACGACAAGTACCGCGGCGCGATGATCTTCTGGCGGTTCAACCGGGAGAAGCGGCGAATCATCCCCGAGGAGTCCTTCGCCCTCGAGCTGCCGCCGTACATGCAGGACCTGGCCGACAGCGGAAAGCTGATCTCGGACGGTTTTGCCTTCTGCAACTCGTTCGACACCGAGCGGGCCTGGGGCGGGAACATGGAAGGCAACCCGCCGCTGGAGTCGGCCGCGTCGAAGAACGACATGGACTTCCTCCACGTCGTCAACTGGCGGAAAGCCGCCGAGGTGGTGAAGGCCGGGAAGACGACCACGATCGCCGGGATGCGGGTGATCTCGCTGCAGACCTCGATCGAAGAGAAGCTGCTCCACCTCATCCCCGAGCCGAAGAGCCCGCACGGCGTCGACGTCACTCCCGACGGGGAAGACA
>JAGSPQ010000282.1 GCA_018262385.1 Myxococcaceae bacterium
GCTCAAGGCGCTCGCCTCGGGGCGGTTTGCCGGGCAGCCGGCGCTGGCCTCGCTGCTGGTGCGCTGGGCGGCGAAGCTGAAGACCGAGTTCGACGTCTCGCTGCTGGTCGGCCACCTCGAGCGGCTCGCGCTCACCGCGGCGGTGGTGGGCGCGCTGCGCCGCGGCTCCGAGCGGCTGCCGAAGGGGGGACGATGAGCGGCTGGGATGCGCTCAGCGAGGAAGCGCTCGAGCGGCTCGAGGCCTGGCCGGCGAAGGCGCGCGAGCTGTTCCAGGAACTGGTCGAGGACGCGCCGAGCGAGCTGCAGCGCGAGCTGTTGCAGCGCGCGGTGGCCGCCGGGCACTCGCCTGCCGAGATCCACGCCTTTGCCGACGAGCTGCGCGGCCTGGCAGACGACCAGGTGTTCGATGCGTGCACGCTCGATGCGGACGCTCCCGAGGGCTACACGGTGGTGCAGTTGCTGCGCGCGGAAGGAGACCCGCTCTACGCGTACGAGCTGAAGGGCAACACCCTCTCGCCGGCCGATGACGACAGCGGGGTGGGCGCCTCGCCGACTCTGGAGCTCGAGTCGATGCCCTACGTGCCGCCGCCGCCCCCTCCGACGTCGCTCTCGGGCGCCTACAAGCGGCCCACCTTCGACAGCGGCCCCGAGCCCTCGGCGGGGAAGGGCAAGCCCCTGGGGTACGACGCAGTCACTCCGACCAGCGGGCGGCACAAGCGGGTCGACCCCAACGATCTGGGCCAGAGCATCGATGCCACCCCCCGCGCCCGGCCTGCGTCCGGCCCGACCCAGGCGGTGATGCCCGGGCCGGTCGCCACCCGGCTGATGGAGGATCTGCTCAACGAGGCCGTCCGCGGGCTGGGCGTCACCTACCGCGAGCAGGACGTCGACGACGCGGGCCTCACCCTCGAGGCGGCGCTCGGCTCGGCGGCTGCCGCGGTCGGGCGGGGGATCCCGGTGCCGATCGCGCTCGGGCCGGCCGTCGCGGCGCACCGGCGGCTGGCGCTGATCCTCCAGACCTCGACCTCCAGCGGGAAGCGCGCCTGGCAGCTCTATGATCCGTTCTCCGGAGAGCTCTACTGGGTGAGCGAAGGCGATCTGCTCGCCCGCACCGAGCTTCCGTTCTCGATCAAGACCAACCGGCGGATTACGCGCATCGCCCTGCCGTTGGTGAAGGCCAGCTCGCTGTGAGGAACGTCAAAATGGTCCGGCTCACTCTCGTCGCAGCTCTCTCGTTCGCGACCGCGTCGTTCGCGGATGCGGTCGATCTCTCGGTGACCTCGAGCGCCTTCCTCGGCAAGGGCCAGCCCTCGGTGAACGTCCACATCCAGGAGAAAATCTCCGGCTTCAGGCTGAACCTCAAGCGCAGCGACGGCAAGGCGATCGAGATCAAGGGCGGCGGCAAGGTCGGGCAGACCCGGGTGCTCGAGCTCAACCAGCCGGAAGGGAAGTTCAGCTACGCCGGGTCGCTGACGGTGAACTTCCCCAATGGCACCAGCTCCGACATGCCGCTGCAGTTCGACGCCGAGCTGTGGGGCCCGCTGCACCTGAAGTGCGAGAAGAGCGACATCGACTTCGAGAAGCGGACGCTGAAGTTCACCCTCTCGCGGCCGGCGGGGAAGGCGGTGCTGCAGGTGCTGATGGACACCGGCAAGTTCGCCTTCAACGGCGAGGTCCCGTTCCACGGCGAGGCGCCCGGCACTGCGCTCGAGGTCGGCTGGCCGGAGAAGCCCGGCAAGGTGATGAAGGTCTCGCTCCAGGCGTACGACACCGCGTCGTTCTTCACCGGGGTCGAGTTCTCGCCCTGGCAGATCGACATCGCGCACCAGGAAGTGAACTTCGCCTCGGGCAAGTGGGACATCAGCCCGGACGAAGCGCAGAAGCTCGAGGAGAGCTACGTCACGATCACCGACGTGGTGAACAAGTACGGGGAGCACGCCGAGGTGAAGCTCTACGTGATCGGCCACACCGACACGGTGGGGAAGAACGACGCCAACCGGGGCTTGAGCCTCAACCGCGCGCGCGCGATCGCCGGCTACCTGCGCAAGCGCGGCCTGCGGATCCCGCTCTTCTACGAAGGCTACGGCGAAGAGGCGCTGCTGGTGGGCACGGCGGACGAGACGGCCGAGGCGAAGAACCGCCGCGCCGACTACGTGATGTCGATCGAGCCGCCCACCCTCGGCAAGGTGCCGTTCGCGCCGAAGTGGCAGCGGCTGTAGGCAATCACTTCTGCAGCGGGTGGAACTTCACCAGCGAGCTCTGCCCCGCCTTGATGGTGACTGAGTCGTTCTTCACCTGCTTGGGGTGCTCGAACCGCAGGCTGTAGACGCCGGCCGCCAGCGGGATCCGCCGGGCCCCCTCGATGTCCTGGTACAGCTTGTTGTTGATGTAGAGCGTGCCGTAGGGAATCGCCTCGACCAGCAGAAAGCCCTTCGGTTTGACCGCCTCGACTCCGGGCTTCGGCTCGGCCGGCGGCGGCGGCGCGGCGGTCTCGGCCGGCGGCGCGACGGCGGCCACCTCTGGCACCGGCTCCTTGGCTGGCTCCTTCACCGGCTCTTCGACCTTCTCGGGCTCGACCGCGGGCGGCCCGACGAGGGCGGCGGCGAGGTCGGCCGGCTTCTGCTCGGGCGGCCTGGCGACCACCGGGGGAACCGGCGGCGGGGTCACCGTCGCCAGCGGCTTGCCGGTGGGCTTCGCCTGCTGAACCGCGATCCCCAGCCCGGCGATCAACCCCACCGCGAGGCAGGCAGCGACGATCCACGGCAGCAGCGTCTTCTTCGGCAGCTCGGTCGCGACGTCCGCGGGGGGAATCTCGCCCTCGGCCGGCAGCTCCTCGGCCGGCAGCGGCTGCGCGGCCGCCGGGGCGGGCTCGGCGAGCCCCGGGGCCAGCTTGCGGGACGCGCGCAGGCCGGGCATCTGCGCGGTCTGCTCCCGGGCGGCGTTGAACTGCTGCAGCTGATCGGTGCGCTGGTTCGAGTCCTCCTCGTCCATCAGCGGAGCCAGCTGGCGCGAGGGACGAATCCCCGGCATCTGCTCCGTCTTCGGGCGCCCGGACGCGGTGTCGCCGGTGGGGATCGGGGTCGCCGTCTGCTGGGTGGGCGGCTCGTGGTGGCGGTTGACGAAGCGGGTGCTCCCCAGCGCGTAGGCGTCGACGATCGGAGTCTGCGACCGCTCGGACGGGCTCAGCGTCACCTCGGTGCGCATCGCCCGGTCGGCCTCCTCGAGCTCGTCGCGGAACATCTGGCGCAGGAACAGCCCGACGTTCGAGTCGTCGGTGCTCGCCGAGTTCTTGAGCACGAAGTGGGCGAGCGCGCGCTCGAGCTCCTGCGCGGTCTGAAACCGCTGATCGAGCGGCCGCGCGAGCGCCTTCAGCACCACCTCCGAAAGCTCGACCGGCACGTCGAGGTTGAGCCGCGCCGGAGGAGCGATCAGGCTTTCCTGCACGGCGCGGAGCACCGCCACGTCGCTGTCCCCCTCGAACAGCCGGCCGCCGGTCAGCATCTCCCACAGCGTGATCCCGAGGGCGAAGATGTCCGTGCGCGCGTCGACCTTCTCGCCCCGCGCCTGCTCGGGCGACATGTACGCGAACTTGCCCTTGAGCATCCCGGGCGCGGTGAAGCTGGTGCCGGCCTTGGCGATCCCGAAGTCGGTCAGCTTCACTCCGCCATCGAAGCTCAGCAGCACGTTGTGCGGAGTGACGTCGCGGTGCACCAGCAGCAGCGGCTTGCCCTTGTCGGCGAGGGTGTGGGCGTACTGCAGCCCGCGTGCGACCTGCGCTCCGATCTCGGCGACCAGAATCGGAGGAAACGGCATCGCCAGCTCGCGGCAGCGGTGCCGCAATTCCCACAGCGAAGCGCCGTAGACGTACTCCATCGCGATGAACCAGGCCTCGTCGTGCTTGTCGAAGTCGAAGATCTGTACGACGTTGGCGTGGTTCAGCCGCGAGGCGAGCCGCGCCTCGGCCTTGAACATCTCGATGAAGCCCGGGTCGCTCGAGAGGAACGCCTTGATCCTCTTGATCACCACTTCCTTCTCGAACCCTTCCGGGCCGACCGCGGTGCACAGATACAGCTCGGCCATGCCCCCCTCTGCGAGCTTGCGTTTGACCAGGTAACGACCAATCGAAGAGCCGGGGAGTACCATCGACGGAGCGGGGCAGGACTCTACTCGCAGATCGTAAAGCCGGGGCATTCGCAACCACGATCCTCGGTAAGTTGGACAGAGTTCGCTTGGATCTGCGCCGCGAGGTGCCCAAGATGCGCCCGGCAAAACGATGAAATCGAACTTCGCACCTCGAACCGATCTCAGGTGGGCAGCCCTCTTCGTCCTCACCTCGTCGCTCGGCCTCGCCGCGCCACGGACGGTGACGATCGCCGCCGGCGACTGCCGCAACCCCGAGCTGATCACCGCCACCCAGACCTTCTCGATCGCAGTCGCCGGCCGAATGGGCGGCGAAGTGCTCACCAGCGAGGCGGTGCTCGAGCGGTTCCGCCCCGTTCCCACCGTCAGCAGCCCGGAGCTCAGCCGCCAGCTCGAGGCGGCCCAGACCCAGTTCTATGCCGGCGCGTACGACAAGGCGCTCGAAGCGCTGCGCCAGTCGTCGGCCGCGATTGAGCGCCTCTCGCCCCGCGCCGAGCCGTGGAAGCTGATGAGCCGCGGCTTGCTGCTGCAGGCGCTGGTGCACAAGTCGGCCGGCCGGAAGAACGAGGCGGTCGAAGCGCAGAAGCGGGTGCTGCGGATCGACCCGGGCTTCAAGCTGGACGCCGACTACTACACCCCCGGCACGATCCAGGCCTTCGAGGCGCTGCGCAAAGAGATGCTGAAGGTGAAGAAGGTGAAGCTCACCATCACCTCCAGTCCCACCGCGGCCCAGGTCTTCCTCGACGGCGCGCCGGTGGGGAAGACGCCGTTCGCGGGCGAGTATCCGCTGGGCGACTACCGCCTCGCCCTCGTCAGCGGCGAGAAGGTCAGCTTCACCCGCGACCTCAAGCTCAGCCGGGACGAGGCGCTGCAGATCGACGTCGGCTTCGAGGGCGCGCTCAGCCCGCAGCCGCCGCTGTGCCTGGCCGCCGAGGCGGAGCAGGGGGTCGATCTCGCCCTCAAGCTCGCCGCGCTGGCCGGAGCCGACCAGGTG
Source organism: Myxococcaceae bacterium (assembly GCA_018262385.1). Taxonomy (GTDB): domain Bacteria; phylum Myxococcota; class Myxococcia; order Myxococcales; family Myxococcaceae; genus JAGSPQ01. The sequence continues at coordinate 5,135 of JAGSPQ010000282.1, forward strand.
GTGGTGCTGGGGCTGGAGGCGCGCAACAACGAGCCGGGCTGGGTCAACGCGGTGCTGCTCGAGGTGAACAAGGGCAGCAAGGTGCGCGAGGGAGGCATCCGCTTCATCGGCGCCCGCCGGGCCCAGTCGCTCACCGCGCTGGCGGGCTTCGTCCTCACCGGCAATCCCAGCGCGGCCGAGGTCGCGGCACTGGCGACGGCGGCCCCGGCTCCGGTCGCCTCCGCCGCGCCGCCTCCTGCGGTGGAAGTGGCGATCGCTGCCGCCGGATCCGAGCCTGCTGCGATGGTCGAGCAGCGCGCGGCCCGCGGGGTCGGCCCCCGGGTGGTCAGCGTCGCGCTGATGGGGGCGGGCGCGATCGTGGGGATCGCCGCCGCCGGGGTGTTTGCTTCCGGGGGCGTCGATCGTTCCGCGCTCGCCACGCTGATCGATCAGGAGGGCCGGGTGCGGCCGGGCGCCAACCCCGAAGAGGCCATCGGCGTGGCGACCCGTGTCGATCGGAATACCACCGCCAGCATCGGCCTCGCCGCGGCAGGCGGCGCGGCGCTGGTGGCGGGAGCGGCGCTGTTCTT
>JAGSPQ010000283.1 GCA_018262385.1 Myxococcaceae bacterium
GGCCCACGCTGAAAGGATGCGCAGGCCGCGACCGCGGGTTAGAAGCATCGGGTCGGCCGGCAGTTTTGACCGAAATCCTGATCCACCGCCGGCCAGTTCAGGGCTGCTTGACTTGGCACCTGATCTCCCGTATCCGGCCCTCCCTTTCGGGCAGACCCTGTCCGCAACGCACCAAGGATCAACCGTGTACGCAGTCATCAAAACCGGTGGGAAGCAGTACCGCGTCGCAGAGGGCGACCTTCTGCGGATCGAGAAGATCGTCGGCGACGTCGGAGCCGAGGTGAACTTTGACCAGGTGCTGATGCTCGGCGGCGATGCCCCGAAAGTCGGCCGGCCCCTCGTCACGGGCGCCAAGGTTTCCGGGAAGATCGTTCGGCAGGACAAGGCCAAGCGCGTCCTCCACTTCCGCAAAGAGAAAGAGGGCTGGACCCGCGCACGCGGTCACCGGCAGCCCTTCACTGAGGTGAAGGTCACCTCGATCAAGGGTTAAGGAGAAACCATGGCTCACAAAAAAGGGCAGGGCTCGACTCGAAACGGCCGCGATTCCAATTCGCAGCGCCGGGGCGTCAAGGTGTACGGCGGCCAGGAGATCCCTGCAGGCAGCATCCTCGTTCGTCAGGTCGGCACCGTCGTTCACCCGGGCAAGAACGTGAAGCTCGGCCGCGACTTCACCCTCTACGCCACCATCACCGGCGTGGTGAAGTACGAGCGCTACTCGAAGGATCGCAAGCGCGTCTCGGTGTACCCGGTGGGCGATGCCAAGGCCACCGCGCCGGCCGCGACCCGGGTGAAGGCCGTCAAAGCCGTCAAGGCGAAGACCGCGGCCCCCGCAGCGAAGAGCTGAAACCCGCTTTCTTTCCAAAGAAGCGCATCGGCGGGTCGCGTCCGGTTCTTCCGGGCCGGCCCGCTTGGTGTTTCTGGGGTTAATCAACCACCATGAAGTTCGTCGACGAAGTGCGGATCGAAGTGAAGGGAGGCGACGGCGGCCACGGCTGCGTCGCGTTCCGGCGCGAGAAGTACATCGAGAAGGGCGGGCCCTCGGGCGGCGATGGCGGCCACGGCGGGAGCGTCTTCTTCGAGGCCGACCCCCAGCTGACCACCCTGCTCGACTTCCGCTACCTCCAGCACCACCACGCCCGGCCCGGCCAGCACGGGATGGGCAGCGACTGCAACGGGAAGAACGCCGAAGACCTGGTCTTGCGGGTCCCGGTCGGAACGCTGGTGCGCGACGAGACCACCGGCGAGCTGCTGCACGATCTGTCGGTGGCCGGCGAGCGGTTCATCGCGGCGAAGGGCGGCCGCGGGGGCCTGGGCAACATCAACTTCGCCACCTCCACCCGGCAGACCCCGCGCTTCGCCCAGGACGGCACCCCCGGCGAGCTGAAGAGCCTGGTGCTCGAGCTGAAGCTGCTCGCCGACGTGGCGCTGATCGGCTTTCCCAACGCCGGCAAGAGCACGCTGATCAGCCGGATCTCGCGGGCCCGGCCGAAGATCGCCGACTACCCGTTCACCACCCTCGTCCCGAACCTCGGGGTGGTGCAGTACAAAGATCGGCTCTCGTTCGTGGTCGCCGACATCCCCGGGCTGATCGAAGGCGCCAGCCAGGGGGTCGGCCTCGGCCACCAGTTCCTGCGCCACGTCGAGCGGTGCCGGGTGCTGGTCCACATGCTCGACATGTCGTCGGTGCTCGAGGGCCGCGATCCGGCGAAGGACTTCGCCACCTTGAACCGCGAGCTGCAGCGCTACAGCCCGACGCTGGCGAAGAAGCCGCAGGTGGTGGTCGCCAACAAGCTCGACCTGCCCTACGCCAAAGAGGCGCTGCCGAAGTTCGTCGCCGCGATGAAGAAGAAGAAGATCTCGGTGCTCGAGATGTCGGGCGCGACGGGCGAAGGCATCCCCGCGGTGCTCGATGCGGTGGCGAAGATCCTCTACGCGGTGCCGGTCGCTCCGAAGGCGAAGGCCCGCCACGCCGAGCGCCGCCCGCTGCGCAAGAAGGCCCGCGAGAAGGCGAAGAACGCCAGCAAGCGGATCCACCCGAAGGAAAAGAAGAAGAAGAAGCGCTGAGCCATGTTCCAGCTCCGGGTCGAGGCGTAGCGAATGGGTGGCGGCGGACCGCGGTACGAGCCGGCGGGACTGGCTCCGATGCCGGAAGACCTCCTGCTTCCTCCGCGCAAGGAGCGGATCGAAGGGGTCCTTGCCCACCGCACCCGCACCCTGACGGTGGTGCTCGATCGGCTCGAGGATCACTTCAACATGGCCGCCGTCCTGCGCACCTGCGAGGGGATGGGGATCCAGGAAGTCCACATCGTCAAGAACCCGCTGGTGCCGTGGACGCCGAACTGGCGGGTGACCCAGGGCTGCGACAAGTGGCTCGACCTCCACCGCTACGACGACTTCGCCTCCTGCTCGGCGGCGCTCAAGGCGCGGGGCTTCCGGGTGCTGGTCTCGGCGATCCGCGAGGGCGGCCAGAGCCTGTTCGAGGTCGACTTCTCGCCGAAGGTGGCGCTGGTGTTCGGCAACGAGCGGTACGGCGTCTCGGACGAGGTGCTGGCGCTCGCCGACGGCACCTTCTGGATCCCGATGTTCGGCTTCACCCAGAGCTTCAACATCTCGGCCGCGGCCAGCGCGTGCATCAGCCGGGCGGTGGCGTGGCGGCTGGAGCGGATGGGGAAGGTCGGCGATCTGACCCCCGAAGAGACGACCGAGCTGCGCGAGCGGTTCTTCCGCCTCTCGGTCAAGCAGCACAAGCGGCTCTACCCGCCCGAGAAATGAGCCCGAAGCCGCCCGATCCTTCCGTGGCCGAGCTGAAGCAGGGAGCCCGGGCCTGGCTCTACCCCCGGGTGGTGATCGGCGTGGTGCTGGTGGTGGTGATGGCGGTCTACATCTTCTGGCCCCGCTGAAGTCGCTGGGCCTGACTGCCGAAATGAAGGTCGGGGTGGGCCGTTCGTCTGGTAACTGGAGGCCGCCATGGTCCACGTGATGATGTTCCTGCTGTTCTCGCAGCCCCGCCCGGTCGAGCCGAAGCCGGTGGACGTGAAGCCGGCGATGACGCCCGAGGTGAAGGCGCTGGTCGATCGGGTCCAGGCCTTCTACGAGAAGACCAACGACTTCACCGCCGAGTTCAAGCAGGACTACACCTACCAGGCGTTCAAGCGCACCCAGAGCAGCAGCGGCAAGGTCACCTACGCCAGGCCGGCGCAGATGCGGTGGGACTACCAGCAGCCCTCGCCCCGCACCTTCGTCCTCTCCAAAGACCGGGTGACGATGCTCGACCCCGAGGCGATGACGCTGACCACCAGCAGCATCGCCACCAGCCAGCTGTCGGCCTCGGTCACCTTCCTCTGGGGGCAGGGCAAGCTGGCGGACGAGTTCTCGATCGCGAAGAAGGACTGCAAGGACTGCAAGGGCACGCTGCTCGAGCTGACCCCGCTCAAGCCGGACCCCCGGTTTCAGAAGGTGCTGCTGGAGGTGGATCCGAAGAGCGCGACGGTGCTCAAGAGCACGGTGATCGACCCCGACGGCAGCCAGAACGCGATCACCTTCGGCCCGATGCAGCTCAACACCGGGGTGGACCCGTCGAAGTTCAAGCTGGTCCCGCCTCCGGGCACCCAGGTGATCGACTACACCAGGCTGAAGCCGGTTGCGCCCGCTCCGTGAGGGGGTTCGCGTTCCGACCTCCTGCGGTGCCTGCCGCGGTGCTCGCCGCGCTGATCCTCGGCGCCTGCGTCCGCGACACCGGGCCGGTGGCGAGCGATGACCTGTCGAAGCTGACCGTGCCGCTGGCGCCCGGGCCGATGCGGCTGATGACCCAGGGCTCGGTGTTCCGGGTGCCGGCCGAGATCTTCTTCGACGTCGGCTCGCCGCTGTCGACCGCCACCGTCGGCTGCTTCGAAGACGGGCCGCAGGTCGAGGGCCAGGTCGAGACCGGCTTCCCCGATGGAACCCGGCGCACGCTGCCCGAGCTGAAGCTGCGGGGGCTGACCTTCGGGGGCCACCGCTACGTCCCGGTGAAGGTCGGCCTCGAGGAAGGCAAAGAGTGCGACGTGGTGCTCGGCCTCGACGTGCTGCTGCCGTGGGCGCTGAAGGTCGATCTGCCGCGGCGCGCGCTGACCTTTCTGCCTTCGGCCACCCGGCTCGACTACCAGGCCCGGGCGCTCGAGCAGGCCGCCGAAGGTTGGGAGACGCACCAGCTGGAGCTGACCCGGGATCCGGTCGGCGACTGGCCGATGCTGGCGCTGCGGGTGAAGCAGGCGGACGAGGCGCTGGTCGCTCCGCTGGTGTTCTCGACCCGGGAAGCGCTGACCCGCATCTCGGCCGAGGCGGTGCGCACCGCGGGGCTGAAGGTCGGCCGCGAGCTGTTCGACGGCCTGCCGGTGCCCGAAGGGGTGACGCTGCCCGGCTCGATGGCGGTGACCGACGTGGTCGCCACCGATGGGCTCGAGCTGTCGCCCGGCTTCGGGCTGTCGGCGCACTCGCTGAAGCTGGACGGCAAGTGGCAGGGCAGGGGAGTGGCGGGGGTGCTGGGCGGCGACGTGTGGGGCCGGTTCGACTCGGTGATCGACGTGCAGGCCGGGGTGCTGTGGCTCAAGCGTCCGCGGGTGCTGCAGTCGGGCGCGGTGCAGCGGTGCGTGCGCGGCGCGGTGACGGGAGAAGAGGGCTGCTACGAGCTGTTCGCCAGGGGGAGCCCGGCGGGGCTGGAGGCGGCAGTGACCCTCTGGCGCTCGCTGCCGTCGGGAGGCCGGCTGTACCTCGAGGTGGCGGGGGAGGAGCAGCCGCCGTGTCGCTTCGGCTTCAGCTTCGGCCCGTCGGATCGCGGCGCGAGCGGGCACTTCGTCTTTCCCTGGGGCCGGATGGCGGAGTCGATGCCCGAGTGCGCGGCGGCGTTCGCCCAGGCGAAGGGCGCCCGCTTCTCGCTCTACGAGGAAGGGCCGCTGGCGCAGTGCCCGGGCAGCTGCGCCTTCGCGGAAGACGCGCTGACCCGGCGGATCAGCTGCGCCTGTGATTCGGGAGGCGAGCTGAGCGACGCGGATCGCGCCCTGCTCCGGCTCTACAAGACGCTGCTCGAGCAGGAGCTGAAGAAGCGCGATCGCGCGAGCGAGCCCGCCGACCCGTGAAGGGACTCAGTCGTCCTTGGCGGCGATCTTGAACGAGTCGAGCACCGCCTGCGACGACCGGGCGAGGTACTTCCCCTTGCGGACGAGGATCCCGATCGGGCGGGTGTAGGCGCCCTCGGCGAACGGCTTGGCGATCAGCGAGCCGGTGGCGATCTCGTGCTGCACGGTCGGCATCGGCAGCACCGAGACGCCCAGCCCCAGCTCGACCGCGCGCTTGATCGTCTCGACGTTGTCCATCTCCATCGTCGGGTGGAGCTCGAACCCCTTGTCGCGGAACAGGCGGTCGATGCCCTTGCGGGTCGGCGCCTCGCGATCGAAGGCGATGAAGGGCAGCGCGGCCACGGCGGCCATCGCCACCTTGCTCTTGCTCGCCAGCGGGTGACCGGGCGGCAGCACCACCATCAGCCGGTCTTCGCGGAACGGGATCACGTCGACGCCGGCGCGCGACTGCGGATACGCGACCAGGCCGAGGTCGGCCGCGCCGAGGATCACGTCGTCGTAGACCTGGTCCGACCGGCGGTAGTTGAGCCGGAGGTTCACCTTCGGGTGGGTCTTGAGCAGCTCGCGCTGGATGTTCTGCAG
>JAGSPQ010000284.1 GCA_018262385.1 Myxococcaceae bacterium
CTGGCCCGCGAAGAGCGGGTGGTGGTCGGCGCCGCCGGGGCCTACGAAGCGCGCTGTCGCAAGTGTCACGTTCCCAACCCCACCGAGGCGACGCCCCCGCAGAACCTCGAGCTGTTCAAGTGAGCTTCCATGCGTGACGCGCTCTACGAGAAGGTGCCGTTTCGACTCAACGAGCTGGAGCACCGGTACGGGCCGCAGGTGCACCTGGTCGGCAACCCCTACCTGCTGTCGCTGCTGGCGACGCTCTGCTCGAAAGAGACGATTCAGCCGCAGGTGAACCGGCTGGTGGCGGTGCTCTACACCGACCTGATCACGATGACGGTGAACCACGAGTTCCCGCGCAAGTCGGTGGCGATCCCCACCCGGATGATCGACCACACCCCCAAGGGCATCTACCAGGGCGAGGTGATCGACGACGAGATCCGGGCGATCAGCGTCAACATCGCGCGCGCGGGCACGCTGCCCTCGCAGGTGACGTTCGATCTGCTCAACACCGTGCTCACCCCTCGGCTGGTGCGGCAGGACCACATCATCATGAGCCGGATGCTCGACAACTCCGAGCAGGTGGTCGGCAGCAACATCGGCGGCGCGAAGATCGGCGGCGACGTCGACGACGCGATCGTGATCTTCCCCGACCCGATGGGCGCCACCGGCGGCTCGCTGTCGACCGCGATCGAGATGTACAAGAAGAAGGTCGCCGGGAAGATGCGCAAGGTGATCTGCGTGCACCTGATCGTCACCCCCGAGTACCTGCGGCGGATGACCAAGGATCACCCCGACGCCCAGATCTACGCCCTGCGGCTCGATCGCGGGCTGTCGCCGCCCGAGGTGTTCGACACCATCCCCGGCCAGCTCTGGGACAAAGAGCGCGGGCTCGACGATCGCCAGTACATCGTCCCCGGCGGCGGCGGAATGGGCGAAGTGATGAACAACGCGTACGTCTAGCGGGAGGCAGATGGCTTTTTACGATTCTGACGTCAGTGTGATGATCGACTCGGCCACCGTCGAGGCGCGGGTGCGCGAGCTGGGGGTGCAGATCGCGCGGGACTACCAGGGCAAGGACCTGACGCTGATCGGGATCTTGAAGGGCAGCGTGTTCTTCACCACCGACCTGGCGCGGGCGATCGACCTGCCGCTGACCGTCGAGTTCCTCGGGGTGTCGTCGTACCAGGGCGGCACCGAGACCACTGGCGAGGTGCGGATCACGTCCGACCTCACCAAGCCGATGGCCGGCAAGCACCTGCTGATCGTCGAGGACATCATCGACACCGGCCTGACGATGAAGTTCCTGCTCGAGAACCTCTCGGCCCGTCATCCGGCGAGCTTGAAGATCTGCACCCTGCTCGAGAAGCCGTCGCGGGCGCGGACCACGGTTCCGATCGACTACAAGGGCTTCGTGATCGAGGACAAGTTCGTCGTCGGCTACGGGCTCGACTTCGACGAGGTGTACCGGAACCTGCCGTTCATCGGGGTGATGAAGGGCAAGTAGCCCGGGTGGGGCACGGCCTACCCGTGCTTCGACAGGCTCAGCATGAACGGGTTGACCGTTCCTCCCGAGCCCAGTCGAGGGAAGGGTGAGCCGGAAGAGTCAGCCGGCGTCGGCCGCCGTCGGCGCCGCGACCGGCGCAGGTGCAGGCGGCGGGACCGGCGCAGGCGTCGGAGGCGGGGCAGGGCGCACCGGCTCGGCCGGGGGCGCCGACAGGGTATTGATCGCCCGGCGCAGCGCCTCGGCCAGCGCCTTGGCCTCGGGCTCGACCGCGCTGATCATCTGGTTGGCCGCGCGGCTGTGCCGGCTCTCGACGCTCGAGGCGAGCTTCAGCTGCGCGAGCGCCTCTTCGATCTGCCGCTGGCCGTCTTCGAGCCGCTTGCGAGCGGTGTAGAACGCGACGTCCGATCGCAGCTGCTTCAGGGTCAGCCGCTGCTCGTCGGTCAGCCCGGCCAGCTTCTCCGCCCGCCGCAGGTAGTAGAGGCCCTGATCGAGCAGCTTCGGGTCCTCGGAGTTCACCCGCGGCCGCGCCAGCCCCTCGAGCACTCCGAACAGCGCCCGGTCGAGCGAGTCGCGATCCTCGTACTTCACGTTGATCACCCCCATCGGCGAGGTGCCCTCGAGCTCGATCGGCGCATAGGCGTCGGCCAGCGCAGCGTCGGCGGGCTGCCAGGGGTCGGCGCCGATCGGCATCATCCGGCCCTTGAGCACCACCAGCTTTCCGTCCCGGTTCTCGAGAGTGAAGGTCTTGGCGTTGATCTGCGAGAGGAGGAAGACGGTCGCCCCCGCCAGCCCGACCACCAGGGTGGTCACGACCAGCCGTTTGAGGAAGGTCAGAAGCCGGGAACCGAAGGAGGGTGGGGATGAGGGGAGCGCCATGGCGGTTGGAGCATGTACGAACCGGCTGCCACTTTCATTGGGGGTCGTAGATTCGGCCCTATATTCAGGACTCTGGTGGGTACCACGTTCAAGCGGCTCGGCTTATCCGAGCTTTTGCCACGCTACGTCTTCGCTGAAGGGCTCTATGCCCGACGGCGGGTCCTCGAGGTCGGGGCCGTAGCGACAACCCGGGGTGAGTCGGCGCGATTCCTCCTCACCCGGGGAGCCCGCACTGTCCTCGCCTGCGATGCGGACGTCGGCGCGGTCGAGGCGGCAAACAAGGCGAACTCCGCGCAAGGGCTGCGGTACCGGGCGAACGTCTTCGACGATCTGGAGGGCGGCAGCTTCGACGTGGTGATGGTGGCCGACCTGGCGCCCTACGTCCGGGCCCCCGAGCTGCTGCGCGAGCTGACCCGGCTGCTGTCGCGGGGCGGGGTGCTGATCGGCGGCCTGCGCAACCCGGCCGGGCTGGCGCTCTCGATGGTGATGGAGGCCGAAGAGGGCGAGCCGCCGCCGACCTGGGGCCAGCTGCTCGACGCGCTCTCCTCTCATTTCCCCTCGGTCGAGGTGGCGACCCAGAGCCCGGTGCTCGGCTACCAGCTGGCGTTCGAGCGGGGCGATGGGCTGCAGGTCGACGGCTCGCTCGCCGAGGCCACCGAGGCCGCCTACTTCGTCGCGATCGCCGGCCAGGAGCCGGTGCGGGCCGTCGACCCCACCTGGGTGCAGCTGCCTCCCGAGCCGCTCGCCTACACCGGCGGGAAGCTCGAAGAGTCGGCCCGGCGCGGGCGGGAGTGGCAGGAGCGCACCGAGCGGATGAAGGAGCTGCTCGAGCGCGCCAAGAAAGACGTCAGCACCAAAGAGAGCGATCTGAAGGAGGTGCGCGAGCAGCTGCTGGGCGCGCGCGAGGGGGTCGCCCGCCTCACCGTTCAGCTCGAGGAACTCGGCAAGCGGCCCAGGGCGCTCGAGCAGCAGGACGAGCTGGCCGGGCGGATCCGCCGGCTGGAGGCCGAGCTGGGCGTCGCCCGCGAGCGGGCCCAGGACGCCGAAGGCCGCGTCCACGCCTCGCGCGCCGAGTCCGACGCCCAGGCCCGGGCGCAGAAAGACGCCGCCGTCGAGGCGATCGCCGCCCAGGAGATCGCCCGGCTCGAGCGCTCCCGCCGCGAAGAGCTGGTGACCCAGCTGGAGGACGCGCGGACCCGGCTCGCCTCGGCCTACGAGCAGCACGGCAAGCTGCAGGACGAGCTGGCCAACGGCCGGGTCGAGCTCGAGCGCACCCGGCTCCAGGCCGATCGGATCGTCGAGACACTCAGCGTGCGCGAGCGCGAGCTGGCGACCGCGAAGGAACGCGAGGTCAAGCTGGCCGAGGGACGCAGCGAGGCGCTCTCGGCGGTCGAGGTGCTCGAAGGGCAGCTCGAGCAGCTGCGCGCGCGATCCGGCGAAGCCCTGGCGCAGCTCGAGCGAAAGGAGAGCGAGCGGCTGGCGGCGATGCGCTCGGTCGAGCTGGAGACCCAGTCGCGGATGCGGTTCGAGCAGGATCTTTCCCGTTCCCAGGCCGAGCTGGCGCAGGCGCAGGCGCTGGTACAGCAGCTCGAGGGTGAGCGGCCGGCGTTCGACACCGAGCTGCAGGAAGCGAAGGCGGGCGCCAACCGCCTCGCGCGCGACATCGAGGTGCTCGCCGGATCCGAGCGGACCTGGCGCGCGATGGCCCAGGAGCTCGAGCAGCGGCTGGCCAACACCCAGGCCAACGTCGAGACGCTCAGCGAGCAGCTCACCCAGGCCGAGGCGGCGAAGGAAGCCGAGGTCGCGCGCTACCGGCGGCTGGAGAAGGACCTGACCACCGCGGTGGGCGCCGAGCGCAGCGCCCGGGAGCAGGCCGAGGTCGCGCTGGCCGCCACCCGTGAGGACGTGAGCCGGCTCTCGGCACAGACGCGGGAGCTCTCCGCGCAGCGCGACGGCCTCGACGAGAAGGTCGCCGAGCTGGAAGGCAAGCGGTCGTCGATCGCCGGGCAGGCGGGCGAGCTCGAAGGCCGGGTGAAGCAGCTCGAGGCCCACGAAGCGGAGCTGACGAAGGCGCTGGGCGAGGCGCGGGAGGCCGAGGCGACGCTGCGGCAGGACGCCTCGGAACAGGGCCGGCAGTGGGCGATCGAGCGGGCGCGGTTCACCGGCCGGCTCGACGAGGTGGGCGGCGCGCTCGTGCAGGCCCAGAGCCTGGTCAGCGGGCTCGATCTGAAGCTCGCCCGGCTGACCGCCGAGGCCGCCGAGGCGCTCCAGAAGGGCACCGAGGCCGTGAGGGCGCTCGACGAGCGGGTCGAGACCCTGACCCGGGAGCTCGCCGCCCGCACCGCCGATCGGGATGCGCTCGCGGGCGATCTGATCGAGGAAGAGGCGCGCGCGCAGGGGCTCGCGGCCGAGCTGGCCGAGCACCAGTCGCTGCTGGCCTCCGCCGAGGTCGAGTCGAACCAGCGGAAGGCGGCGATCGGGCAGCTTCAGCAGAAGCTCGAGGAGTCCGAGCGGCGGTTCCAGAGCACCGACGTCGAGCTGCACAAACAGATCTCGGCGCTCGAGGAGACCGGCCGCAAGCAGACCGCCGAGGCGGCGGCGGCCAAGGCGTCGCTCGAGGAGATGCTCCGCAAGGGGCAGGCGGTGCTCGACCGCACCCGCCACGAGAATCAGGAGGCGACCGCCGCGCTGGTCTCGGCACACGAAGCGAAGCTCGCCGCGCTCGGCGCCGAGCAGGCCGACGCCCGGCGCGACCACCAGCAGAAGCTCGAGGCGCTCGCGGCTGAGCAGGCGCGTGAACGGCAGGCCCACCAGGATCAGCTCGCCGCGCTCTCTGCCGAGCAGCAGCAGGCGCGGGTGGGCGAGGTCGAGACGCTCTCTGCCGAGCACCGCCGCCAGCTCGAAGCGCTCGAGGCCCGCGCCGAGCAGGAGCGCCAGGCGCACCGGCAGCAGCTCGCCGCGCTCTCCGCCGAGCACGCGCAGGCCCAGCAGGAGAACCAGCAGCAGCTCGACGCGCTCGCCGCGGCGCACGAGCAGGCCCGGGCCGAGAGCCAGCAGCGGATTGATCGGCTCGTCGCCGACCTCGAGCAGACGCGCAAGGAGCACCAGCAGCAGTCGGGCGCGATCTCCTCCGAGCTCGAGCTGGAGCAGCAGAAGCACCGGCAGGAAGTCGAGGCGATCCGCGGTGAGCTCGAGCGGGCGCGCGCGGATCACCAGCAGCAGTCGGAAGCGAGCGCGGGCGAGCTGGCCAAGGTCCGGGCGGCGCTCGAGGCGAGCGCGGCCGAGCTGCAGCGGCTGAGCGCGGAGCACCAGCAGAAGCT
>JAGSPQ010000285.1 GCA_018262385.1 Myxococcaceae bacterium
CGGCGGGGGCTCGGGAGTCTGATTCAGCGAGGCGAACGGATCCTCGGCCGGCTCTTCGGCGACCGGAGGGGGCGGCACGTACCGGGGCGCCTCCTGGGTCGCCATCGCCCGCATCGGCTCGGGCTCGGCAGCGTGCGGCCTTTGCTCGGGGGCGGCGGGCGCGCCGAAGTTGAAGTCGTCGGGGCTGGCCTCGGCCGCCGCGGGCGCGTCGGCGATCGGCAGCGGCGCAGCCTCGGCCCGAGCGGCCGACTGCACCGGCGCTGCGGGAACGCGGGGGCCGACGTACGCCTCTTCCTCGGCGGCGGGCGAGCCCATCAGCAGGCTGAAGCCGATCGCCGCGATCAGCAGCCCGGCGAGCATGAACAGCGCGGTCTTCTGGTAGCCCGCGAGCGCTTCCATCGCCGGCTTCACCGACGCGACGGCGAGCACCTCGAACGGAGTCCCGGGGATGTCGCGGCGCACGCCCATCTCGATCGTCGCCTCACCGCCCATCAGATCGCCCGCGGTCAGCATCGGCAGCTTGATCGGGCCCAGCGCCATCACCGAGCCCTTGTCGAGGCGAACGGTCTGGCCAGGCTTGCCCTGCTTGATCACCACCTCGACCAGGTCCTTGCGAACCCCGGTGGACGCGACCACTTTTCCGCCCACCGACAGGCCGAGCGCGCTCAGCGACAGTTCCTTCGCGACCGCCTCGACCAGCTTCTGGGCCTCGACCACCACCGGCAGGCCGACGAACGCCGCGCCGACGACTTTGACTTCGTTCTTGTCCGAGGCGAACAGCGGCACTGAATAGAAGAGGTGGGAGGAACCGAGCACCTCGGCCACCTCGCCCTTGCCGCCGGCCAGGCCGATCGCCCTGGCGTCGAAGCCTTCGGGCGGAGCGGCGGGGTCGGCCGGCCCCTGGGCCATCAGGGTGCCGACGTCGTTGTGCACTCCGACCACCGCCAGCGGCCGCAGCGCCTCGGGCAGCGCTTCCAGCACCGCGGTACGAACCAGGGCGAAGCGATCGGCGGTGGGCGCTTCGGGCTTGGCGGTCTTCGGGCCGGGGTTGGTGAGGGCGGGGGAGGAGGCCAGCTTCAGCACCGCCGCCTGCAGCTCGGAGCGGCTCGACTCCAGCCTCAGCGCCACCGCAGCCGGGGCGCTGATCGCCTGGCCGGTCGCCTGATCGACCACCACCGCCCCGACGACGGGCGAGAGGAGGTAGAGGTGGGTGACCCACAGGCCCAACGCAAGGAACGCGAACACGAGAAACTTCAGGCGGGTCAAGGCAGTCCGCTTATAACTGTGTGCGCGGTTCCCCTCAAGAAACTCGAACGAAAGGCGGCTCCATGGCTGACACTTTTTCGATCGTGCGCACCACCGAAGATCCCTTGACTGCCGAGCGGCTGGTCGAAGTCCTGCGCGAAGAGAAGATCGACGCGTTCGCGCGGCCGCGCGGCGCGGCCTCGTCCGCCTCCTTCGAGCCGGCCGAAGCGGGCTTCTACGAGCTGTTCGTGCCCGACACCGACATCGAGCGGGCGGCGAAGATCGTCGAGCTCGAGCTGGAGAGCATCGAGAAAGAGGGCGCGCTCAACGCCCAGGCGGCGGAAGAAGAAGCGCTCTCGGGCGAGACGCCGGTCGAAAGCTAGGCCTACGGCTCGGATTGCGGTGCAAGCGGCGCAGGCTGCACGCCGTACAGGCTCACCCCTTCGACCGTCCACTTCGCGTACGCCAGGTTGCGGCCGAGGTAGTTGGCCAGCGGCTCGTCGACGACCTTGCCGAAGCTGCGCGAGGCGTGGCGCAGGAACATCCCGCTCTTCTTGTGGATCAGAAACCCGATGTGGCTGATGCGGGTCACCATCTTCGGGCGATCGGCGCGCACCACCACCACCACCGTTCCGTTCGGTGCGGCGCTCAGCGCCTGCTGGGCGAGCGCGGCGGGGATCAGATCCCACTCGAAGTCTCCGCGCCGCTGCCCTTCCCGGCTCAGCCCGAGCGAGGCGCCGCTCTTCGAGCCCCAGGCGACGTCGTCGAGGCTCTTCTTCACCCGCACCGTCCGCTCTCCGCCGACGGTGCGGGTCAGATCCTTGAGGAACCCCTTCTTCAGGTTGCTGGGGACCCACTGCGCCTCCATCACGTGGTTGCGCTGCTCGAAGTCCGGGCGGTCGCCCTCGTAGCGGATGCGGGTCAGCAGCGGCACCACCCCGTCGGCCGAGGGCGCCAGGCTCAGGGCGATCGCCTGCTCGACGAAGGTGAGGCAGTCGACCGCGTCGTAGCGGACCAGCGGGTCGGGGTCTTTGCCGGCGCCCTCGCCCAGGGGGGAAACGACGTAGGGGGTGCCGAGGAACCGGGCGCTCACTGCCTCGAGCCGATCGCTCAGCGGGCGCCCCGCGACCAGGGGGTCCATCGCCCCCGGGGTCGGTGCGGCGGCGAGCAGCGCCAGGACCAGCCAGCTCACTTGATCCCGGCTTTGCGCAAGATCGCGCGGCGCTGGTCGTCGGGCAGCCGCAGCGTCTCGAGCTCCTTCTCGTACGGCAGCCGATCTTCGCCCAGGGCCTGGAAGCTGGTGAGCACCAGCCAGTCGATCTTCGAAGCGTCGCCGCCCTGGTAGAGGATCCGGGCGGCGACCGCCTGGAGCGAACGATCGGGGTCCTTCAGCAGCGGCTCGAGCATCGGCGCGGCAGTCCTGGCCTTCGAGCCCTCGAACAGCATCAGCCCCTGCATCCGCTCGTAGCGATCCTTCGAGGCCAGCTGGGCCCGGGCGAACTTCTGCCCTGCCGGCGCGCCGATCATGCACAGCCCCGCCGCGGCGCCGAACCGCGCGCTCTCGGACGAGTGGGCGAGAAACGACTCGAGCACCGGCACCTGCTTCTTGTCTCCGGCCTGCCCCAGCGCCAGCAGCATCGCCGCGCGGGTCTCGGGATCGTCCTCGGCCTTCACCGCTTTGGCGAGCACCGCGCCGTGCTTCGGATCCGCCAGCAGCCCGAGCGCGCGCGCGGCGTCCCGGCGGACCCCGAGCGTCGGGTCGGCAAGCGCCATCGCCAGCCGCGGCCCCGCGGCCCGGCTGCGCATCCGGCCCAGGCCCTGCGCCGCGTACATCCGCACCGGACCATCGTCGTCGTTGAGGGCGGCGATCAAGCCCGCTTCCCCCTGCGGGTTGCCGAGCCCGGCGACCACCTGGGCCATCACCCTGCGCTTCTCGAGGTCCGGCTCCTTGAGCAGCAGGCTGCCCAGCTCGTGCGCGGCGAAGGACTCCTCGCCCAGGTGCTTGAGCCGGTTGATGATCGTGTTCGGGTTGGCGCCGCCCGAGGTCACCTCGTTGACCAGGTCGGAAGCCTGCGCGCGCTTGGAGACCGCCTTGCGGGCGGTCGCGCTGCCGGCCACGACTTCGAACGAGAACAACAAGAGGCAGAACGAGATCGCGCGCATCGCTTTTCGCCTAAAGACGCTACCATCCTGCCCTACCCATGCGCTGGTTCTGCCTCGGGATTGCGCTGTGGTTGGTTTCCACCCCCGCGGCGGCGCAGAGCCGCGCGCTCGGGGCCCGCTGCAAAGAGTCGTGCCTGCGCCACCTCACCGAGCCCCGCCTGCGCACGGTGCTGTGCGGGCGGTGCCTGACCGACAACACCCACGATCGCGGCGTGTGGGCCGCGGCGCTGAAGGACCACGCCACCCGGCAGGACGTGCTGGAGGAGATCCTCAAGGACGAGGACTGGCAGGTGCGGTGGGGGTCGATCCGCGCGATGGCCACCCGCGGCTTCAGCGACCTGCGCGAGCTGTCGCGCTGGATCATGGAAGGGCGCGACCTGCTGCCCTGCCTGACCGCGATCCACCTCGCCGGCAGTCGGAAGCAGACCACCGCGGCGATGCTGCAGACGGCCGGCTCGATGGGCCCCTCGTCCGCCGCCCTCTGCTGGAGCAAGCGGGAGGAGCTGCGCAAGGCGCTGGAGCTCGAGCTGTACTCGACCGACCCGATCGTCCGGCGCGAGGCGCTGCTCCACCTGGGCAGCTTCCTCGAGCAGCCGCCGGCCCGGGTGGTGCTCAACGCGATGGCCACCCGCCCCCCCCAGACCGACGAGGCGGCGGCGCTGGTGCTGGTGGAGGACGCGGCGGCGGGAGGCCCGGCGGCCGGAGCGGCGGTGCTGAAGGCGGCCAGAGAGCCGGACGCGGCGCGGGTCGACCGGCTGTTGGCGGTGTGGGCGACGACGCTCGATGCGCAGCGGCCGCGGCTGAAGCCGACCCAGAGCCTGAGCGACCGGAAAGAGGCGATCGGGATCCTCTCGGCGATCGGGCCGCTGGGTGCGGCCGAGCTGGAGAAGCTGCTCGAGGATCCCGACGTGTCGATCCGGCTCGCCGCCGCGCGCGCGCTGGCCCGGGGAGAAGGGCTGACCCTCGGGCTGTGCGCGAAGCAGAAGCTCGACCCGGCCGCCAAGGTGCCCACCGCGGTGCGGCTGCAGTGGACCGAGTTCCTCGGGCGCACCGAGGCGGAGTCGTGCGCCGAGACGCTCAAGGCGGCGGTGGCAGACCACCGGTTGGACGACGGGGTGCGGGCGGCGGCGCTGGCGGCGCTGGGAGGCTGCGCGGGAGCGGGCGCGCTGGGCGAGGTGAAGCGGGCGCTGGGCTCGAAGTCGCCCCGGCAGCGGGCGGCGGCGTTCGACGCGCTGGCGCAGATTCCCCGGGTGCCCGAGGCCGCCCAGCTGATCTCGCAAGGGCTGCGCGAGGTGGAGCCCGAGGTGCTGGCGGCGGCGATCAACGCGGTCGCCGCCCAGCGCCTGACGGCGAAGATCCCCGAGCTGATCGCGCTGATCGAGCAGGGCGCGCCGGAAGTCCGGCTGGCGGCCGCCCGGGCGCTGGTGCTGATCGGAGACTCCCGCGCCGCCTCGGTGCTCGGCCGGGCGCTGCAGAAGGACCCGCTGCCCGAGGTGCGTGAGGCGTGCGCGAAGGGGCTGGGCGAGCTGGGGGGGCCGGACGCTCCCGGGCCGCTGACCCATGCAGCAGAAAAAGACGTGAGCTCGAGAGTGAAATACGTTGCGAGCGAGTCCCTTCGTAAGTTGGGATTCAGCCGTGCTGCGAAGTGAGGACACCAAAAACGTGAAGCTCAAGCTCGCCGCCGTGATCGAACCGAAGGATCCCCGCTGGAAGGCGATTTGCGCCGGGCTGAAGAAAGCCGGCCTGAAGGTCTCGGCTGCCCGCGAGATCGAGGAACTGAACAAAGAAGACGTGGTGGTGCTGGGCCCGTCGGTGGCCTCGCCCAGCCGGCTGTCGCGGGCGGTGCGCAACGCCCGGCCCCAGGCGCTGCTGTTCGCCGCCCAGAGCAAGGGCTTCAAGGCCCCGTTCGCCGACGCGGTGCTCCCGCTGCCGATCTCTGCCAATGATCTGCGGGTGCGGCTGGCCGAGCTGCAGCTGCACCGCGACGCGACCGACGAGGATCCGCTGCCGACGATGCGTCCGGGCGAGGGGATCCTCGACCCGATGACGAACTTCTACACCTTCGCCCACTTCAAAGAGGTGCTGTTCGTCGAGGTGAAGCGCGCCCGCCGGTATGGGTTCCCGCTCGCGCTGGCGCTGATCGCCTTCGACCCGCTGCCGGTGAAGGTCGACGAAGAGCTGCGCGGCCAGCTGATGGGCGGCCTGTCCCTGGCGATCCGCCGCTCGCTGCGCGACACCGACTTCCCGGTGCAGCAGGCGCCCGATCGGGTGGT
>JAGSPQ010000286.1 GCA_018262385.1 Myxococcaceae bacterium
TACGATCTCGAAGTGGGCGCCGGCACGATGTCGCCCTCCACCTTCCTGCGCGCGCTCGGGCCCGAGCCGTGGAACGTCGGGTACGTGCAGCCCTCGCGTCGCCCGGCCGACGGCCGCTTCGGTGAGAATCCCAACCGCCTGTTCCAGCACCACCAGTTCCAGGTGATCTTGAAGCCGGCTCCGAAGAACACCCAGGAGCTCTACCTCGACTCGATCAAGGCCTTCGGCATCGATCCGATGGCGCACGACATCCGCTTCGTCGAGGACGACTGGGAGTCGCCCACCCTCGGCGCCGCCGGCCTCGGCTGGGAAGTGTGGTGCGACGGGATGGAGATCACCCAGTTCACCTACTTCCAGAAGTGCGGCAGCTTCGAGTGCCGCCCGGTCGCGGCCGAGCTGACCTACGGCCTCGAGCGGATCTGCATGTACCTGCAGGGCGTCGAGAGCGTCTACGACATCGAGTGGGTGAAGGGCGTGCGGTACGGCGAGGTGTTTCACGCCAACGAAGTCGAGATGTCGAAGTACGCGCTGCACGAGTCGGATCCGGCGCAGCTGTTCGCGCTGTTCGACAGCTACGAGAAGGAGTGCCGCCGGCTGATCGTCGACAAGCACCTGCCGCTGCCCGCCTACGACTTCGCGCTCAAGTGCAGCCACGCCTTCAACCTGCTCGACGCGCGCGGCGCGATCTCGGTCACCGAGCGCGCCGGCTACATCGGCCGGGTGCGGGACAACGCCCGGCTGTGCGCCGAGGGCTACCTGAAGATGCGCGAGCAGCTCGGCTACCCGCTGTGCAAGACGAAGTGGACGGTCGGCGATCAGCCCGCGCTGCTCGAGGGCAAGGGCGCGTCGGAGTACTGGAAGACCGTCAGCTTCCAGCCCAAAGCAAAGAAGGAAGGAGCCGCCGATGCCCGCTGATCTGCTGCTCGAGCTTCACGCCGAAGAGCTGCCCGCCTCGTTCATCGGCCCGGCGCTCGACGATCTGGCCCGGATGATCACCGAGGGCCTTGCGGCCGCCCGCCTCAAGCACGGCGAGGTGCGCCGCTTCGGCACTCCGCGCCGGCTGGCGATCCTGGTGAAGGAGCTCGCCGACACCGGCCAGGACATCTCGAAGGAGCAGCTGGGCCCGTCGGTGAAGGCGGCGTTCGTCAACGGGGTGGCCCAGAAGCCGGCGATCATGTTCGCGCAGAGCGTGAAGCTGCCGGTCGAGCAGCTGAAGCGGATCACCACCCCGAAGGGCGAGTACCTCGGCGCCCAGGTGGAAGAGAAGGGCAGGCGCGCGGCCGAGATCCTCCCCGACGTGCTCAGCAAGGCGGTCCACGAGCTGAAGTTCCGCAAGTCGATGCGCTGGGGCGACGTCGAGCAGTCGTTCGCCCGCCCGCTGCACTCGATCATCGCGCTGCTCGGCTCGGAGGTCGTGCCGGTGACCTTCGCCGACGTGAAGAGCGGCCGGCAGACCCGCGGCCACCGCTTCCTCGCCAACGCCTGGCTCACCCTCGATCGCCCGGCCGACTACGAGGCCGCGATGGACAAGGTCCACGTGGTCGCCGACATCGCCAAGCGCCGCGCGATGGTGGTCGATCGGATCAGCGCCGCCGCGGTCAAAGCGGGCGGCAAGCTGCTCGAAGACAACGCGCTGATCGACCAGGTGACCAACCTGGTCGAGCTGCCCAGCCCGGTGGTGGGCTCGTTCGAGCCGAAGCACCTCGATCTGCCGCCCGAGGTCCTGGTGCAGGAGATGAAGAGCCACCAGCGCTACTTCTCGTTGCTCGATCCGAGCGGGAAGCTGCTGCCGAAGTTCATCGCGGTCTCGAACACCCCGGTGCGCGACGAGGCGCTGTCGGTGAAGGGCTACGAGCGGGTGCTCCAGGCCCGCCTGTCCGACGGCCGGTTCTTCTTCGACGAGGATCGCCGCAGCCCGCTCGCCGAGCGGGTGCCGAAGCTCGAGCGGGTGACCTGGCTCAAGGAGCTCGGCTCGATCGCCGAGAAGGTCGAGCGGTTCCGGGCGCTGGCGCTCTGGCTGGCGCAGCAGACCGGCCGCCAGGCCCTCGAGCCGACGCTCGAGCGCGCCGCGACGCTGTGCAAGGCAGACCTCGTCACCGGAATGGTCGGCGAGTTCCCCGAGCTGCAGGGCGTGATGGGCCGCGAGTACGCGCTGGCCAGCGGTGAGCCGAAGGAAGTCGCGCTGGCGATCTTCGAGCACTACCTGCCGCGCAACGCCGGCGACACCCTGCCGACCCAGGACGCCGGAGCGATCCTGGGCCTCGCCGATCGCCTCGACACCCTCTGCTGCCTGTTCGCGATCGGCAAGCGTCCGACCGGCGCGGCGGATCCCACCGGGCTGCGGCGGATCGCGATCGCGATCGTCAACCTCACCCTGGCGAAGGGCTATCGCTTCTCGCTGGGTCAAGCGGTGGAGAAGGCGCTCGAGCTCGTCGCGCCGAAGCTCAAAGACGTGAAGCTCAAGCCCGGCCAGCCGCCGGCGAAGGTCGAGATCCTCGAGTTCATCCGCGGCCGGCTCGAGCAGCTTTGGGCCGACGCGGCGCGGGCCGACGTCGCCAACGCGGTGCTCTCGGCCGGGTTCGACGACCTGGTCTCCGCCAGGCTCCGGCTGGACGCGATGGCGAAGCGGGTAGGGGGCGCGGATTTTGCGCCGCTCGCCGCCACCTTCAAGCGGGTGGCCAACATCGTCGCCAAGCAGGCGAAAGATGTGCAGCCCGGGCCGGTCGAGGCCGCGCTGCTCAAGGATCCTCCGGAGGTTGCGCTGCACGCCGCCCTGGAAGGAGTCAAAGGCCAGGTGGCCGCTGCAGTGGCCAGGGACGACTACCCCACCGCGCTGGGCGCGATGGCGTCACTCAAGCCGGTGGTCGACACCTTCTTCGAGAAGGTGATGGTGATGGCCGAGGACAAGCAGTTGATGAGCAACCGGGTTCGGCTGCTGATGGACGTCGCCGGCCTGTTCAATCGGGTGGCGGACTTCGCGCAAATCCAGTCAGAAATCTGAACGCCGCCCGATCGTTAGTTCTGCTAGGTCCCCGGCCCCATGCGCTGCGTTCTCCTCATTGTCGGCGTCGCCGTTCTGGCTGGCTGCCCTCCTCAGACGATCGAGAAGCTTCCGCCGGAAGGTCAGTTCTATTTCCCGACCGGAATCGTGCACGTCGACGCGCCGGGGAACCCGGAAGGGATCCTCTACGTCGCGAGCGCCAACACCGACCGGCGCTTCGACTTCGGCTCGGTGATGGCGGTCGATCTGTCGAAGGTCGGCCTGCCCCCGTTTGGCGCCCCGGTCGGCTTCAACGACGCGGGCACCAGCGGCCCGCTGCTGCTGACCGATCTGAAGCTGGTACCCGGCTCGACGGTGATGGTCGCGCCCTTCGTCGGCGAGATGGCCGCGCTGCCCCGGCCCGACTCGGTTCGCCTCTTCTTCCCCACCAAGTCCGAAGGGCACCGGCTCTACGCGCTCGACGCGCCGACGCCCGCCTCGCCGGCCACGCCTCCGCGGCTCGACTGCTTCACCCCCGAGGGCGCTTCGGCCCCCACCACCGCGGGCGACGGCGGCCTGGCCGACTGCTCGCCGACCGGGCTGACGCTGGTCGGGCTCGAGAAGACCGAGACGGGGGTGCCCCGCGCTCCCGCTCCGATCGGGGTGGCGATCTCCGGGTCGCGAGAGGTCTGGGTCACCTCGCTGCAGCAGGCCGACTCTCCCAAGGGCAGCACCCTCGACACCCGCGCCTACGTGGTCCACGTCAACGGCGACAACCCGAAGCTGTTCGAGACCGACATGCCGCTGCTCGACGGAGGAGGCGTCCGCTCCAGCTTCGTCAATGTCGGCCCCGGCGCCACCAACAGCATCGTGGTCGGCGCGCGCTACGCCTACGCGACCGGGCGGATCTATTCCGCGAGCGTGCCCGCGAACCTGGTGCGCGCGATCGACACCACCACTTTCGCCACCTTCAGCACCTCGCTCGAGAACACCGTCACCGTGTTCGAAGGCCGCGGCACCGCGCTCTCCTCGAAGGAAGATCGGCTGTACCTGCTGGGCCGGTCACCCGACTCGCTGCTGGTGGCGAGCGTGACCAACCCCACCGGCGCCCAGCCCAGCGTGCGGGTCGAGCGCTCGGTTCCGCTGCCCCAGGATCCCAACCTGATCACCACCATTCCCCGCCCGGGCAAGAGCGACCTGGTGGTGATCACCTGCTCGACCGCGGGGGTGGTCGTCTTCTACGACGACGAGGTCGGAAACCTCACCGGGCAGATCGCCGGCGTCGGCCTCCAGCCGTACGCGATCGCCGTCGACGTCCGCCCTGCCGGCGGGGCGCGGGCCTACGTCACCAACTTCACCGACGGCCGGGTCGCGGTGATCGACGTGCCGGATCTGTCGCGGCCGTCGAGCGCGAAGATCGTCGCCTTCCTCGGCGCCAGCCAGCTGTGCCTCACCCGCGGCGCCAACGAGCAGGGTTGCGACGGAGGTGTCCGGTGAAGCGCCTGATTGTCCTTTGCCTCGCCGCCCTCTGCGCCGGCTGCAGCCAGGCCCCGGTCGCCGCGGCGGCCACCCTGGTCGGCGCGCACGACATGGTGTTGATCGACAAGCTGTTGTTCACCACCTCGACCGACCGCGACGAGCTTCGGGTGCTCGACCTCGCTCCTCCGGCGGCCCAGCTCGGCTCGCGCCAGTTCGTGCGCGCGCCCAATCCGCTCGAGGCGCTCTCGATTCCGGTGCTCAATCGCCCGTCGGCCCTCTCGCGCGACACCCGCTACGTCAACTTCACCAACTTGAATGGCGAGACGGTGATGGGCAAGGAAGTCGGTGGCCCCTGGGTCTACGCCACCCGCGCCGGCGGCTCGGAGATCTCGGTCGTCGGCGGAGGCCCGGCGGCCGATCCCACCCAGCTGGTCGAGGTGCGGCGGATCCCGACCTCCGCGCCGGTGACGGCTTCGGCGGGCGCCTCGATCTCGACCACCCTCAGCCGGCTGTACTTCGCCACCTTCGACGGGACCTCGGCCACGCTGCAGAGCCTCGATCTGCCGGCCACCGTGCCGACCCTGAAGGCGATCACTCCGGCGGAGCTGACGCGGCAGGTCCGGGTGTTCCCTCCGTTCGTCGGTGAGGTGATCGTCGATCTGGTGGTCATCCCCGGCGTGGCCGGCCGCGGCATTTGCGAGGACCCGGCCCGCATCTGCGTGGTGTTCGCCACCCGCGCGATGCAGGGCGCCGCGGGCAGGGTGGTGTTGATGGATCCCGAGAGCTTCGCAGTGCGCGAGCTGCACTTTCCCGGCCCGATCCGGTTCCTCGCCGTTCATGCCGCGGCCACCCTCAGCACCGGCGAATACCTCCCGGCTGGGAAGCGGGTCTTCGGCCTCCTCGATGAAGAGCGCTGCGGCGGCCCGGAGTGCGGCGGGGTGATCGCGGTCGACACCTTCACCGGGGAAGTCGCGCTCGACGTGACGGGCCTGCCGATGCTGCCGATCAGCACCGGCAATTCGCTCGCCACCGGCCTGGCGGTCGTCTCGCGCGGCGAGCTGCTGCTGCCGCCCTCGCTGATCACCGACGGCGGGGCCATCGTCCCCACGGTGGTCGATCTGTCTGCGGTCGGGGTGATCACCACCTCCAACGGCGCGTTCATCTTCTTCGACGCCAACGGGCTGACGCCGTTCGATCTGAACATTAACCGCACCTA
>JAGSPQ010000287.1 GCA_018262385.1 Myxococcaceae bacterium
GCGCCGTTGAGCGGATCGGCGGTGACGAAAGTCGACCAGCCCTGGAGCGGGCCGCCGGCGACGCTGCACTTGCTGCGGGTCCCTCCGAGCATCGCGGCCCGCACCCGCGCCACCTGCCACTCGAGGCTCTCCCGCGGCTCGTCTTTCTCCGGCAGGTACTCGAGCGCCTCGTCGAGGTAGCCCGCCTGGGCGGAAGGCGCGGTGATCGGCCCGACCAGATCGAAGAGCGACTTGAGGCACGGCAGCAGCGCGCTCTCGACGTGCTCGCGGCTCTTCAGATCCAGCCCGCTCAGCTTCGCCGACAGGGTCACCTTGCGCACCCCCGAGATCCGCGCCGCCAGGTCCTCGAGCGCCTTGCCGATCGCCACCTTCGCCGCCGAGACCTGGGCCCGCGGCTTCCACTCCGGCTTCGGCACCGCCGCCACCTTCGCCGCGCCCTCGCCGTAGATCGCCGCCGGCCGGTGCAGGCTCACCGCTCTGACCACCAGCTGGTCTCCCTGCCGGGTCAGCGCGAGCGAGAAGGCGAGATCTCCCCCTGGACGCTGGAGCGGCTGGGCCTTCAGCTCGCCGGCGGTCAGCCCCAGCCCGGCGAGCGCCTCCTTCAGCCCCGGCTCGTCGCCGAGCTTGAACCGGCAGGCCGCCTGATCCGCGCACGCGCCGATCGGCGCGCCGGACAACACCGCTACCAGCACCAGCCCAATCATTGCTCGGTCTTCCGCGGAGCCGGCCGGGCCGCCGGCTTGCCGGTCACGATCAGATCATCGAACCGGCACGACAGGTTCCGGCAGCCGACCGCCACCTTCCCCACCTGGCCTGCCAGGCCCAGCAGCACCTTGTGGGCGAACCGCTGGCCGTTCACCGAGGCCTCGACGTCGGTCGCCCCCGCCTTGTTCTTCTGCAGCCTCAGCTTCACCTTGAACCGCCCGAGCGGCACCTGCATCTCGTCCTCGACCAGGTTCGACAGATCGCGGGCGCTGTTGTCGGCGACCTCCACTCCGTCGGGGGTGTAGTAGCGCCACATCAGCCGCATCCCCGCTTCGGGGATGGCGTAGATGCTCACCTGCAGATCCTTGATCCGGAAGGAGATCTCGCCGAAGCGCTGCGCGTCGGAGGCCAGCGGCGGGAACTCGGCCGACAGATCCTCCAGCTGCAGCTCGGCCTCGACGGTGAAGTCGTTCGACGAGTAGTAGCGGTGCGAGACGTAGGTGCGGGGCACCAGCCGGGGGTTCTCCGACATGTCGGTCGAGTTGCCCCACTGCACCGCGCTCAGCCTTCCGTCGGCCAGCTTCCACTGGCCACAGTGGGCGTTGAGTTCCTCGCCCCCGGGGGCTCCTGGCGGGCTGGGCTCGAAGTCGAGCGAGAAGCGCTCCTCGCCATCGGCCCGGGCAATCGTGAACAGCTCGCCGTCGGTGTCGCCGTACCACTGGGGCGCCGCGCGCGCCGGGGCCGGGTCGTCCTTCCCCGCCGGCAGCGACCACCGACGGAGGGCTCTGCTTCGCCAGCGCCCCCGGGCGATCGGGCACGGTCTCGCGAACGTTGCCGATCGCGGTCTCCGAGCTGTTGGGGATGCAGGCCTCGAGCTGGGCGCCGATCAGCGCCGCGCTGGCGGGCCGGGCGAGCGGGTCGGTCTCCAGCATCGAGCAGATCACCTCGTCCAGCCTCAGATCGAGCCCCTCCACCTTCGCCGACGGGTTCTTGAACCGCCCGATCGGCAGCTCGCCGGTGAGCAGCTCGTACAACATCACCCCGAGCGAGAAGAGGTCGGCCCGGTGATCGACGTGCTTGGCGTCGCGCCGCTGCTCGGGCGCCATGTAGTTGACCGTGCCCATCGCCACCGCGGTGGCGGTCAGCTCGAGGTTCTTGTCGCTGCCCCGCATCCCGGCGAGGCCGAAGTCGGCGACCTTCACGTGGTTGCGCCCGTCGATCAGGATGTTCTCGGGCTTCAGATCCCGGTGGACGATCTTCTGCTCGTGGGCGTAGTCGATCGCCCGGCAGATCTGGACCCCGATCCGCAGCGCCTCGGCCGGCGGCAGCCTGCCTGCGTTCATCACCTCGCGCAGGGTCCGGCCGATCACCAGCTCCATCACGAAGTAGTAGTGCTCGCCCGCGACGCCCCGGTCGATGATCTGGGTGACGTTCGGGTGCGAGAGCGCCGCCAGCGCGGTGGCTTCCTTCTCGAAGCGCGAGATGAACTCCTGATCGCGCGCCAGCTTCGGGGGCAGCAGCTTCACCGCCACCACCCGATCGAGCGACACCTGCCGGGCCCGCCAGACCTCGCCCATCCCGCCCTTCCCCAACAGCTCCAGCAGCTCGTAGCCGGGGATCACCACCGTCGAGTTGGCGACGAAGGTGCCGTTGTCGGCGGTGGGGGTCGGGCTCTGTTTGCTCGGGGGCGAGAGGGTCGGCCCCATCGAAGAGTCGGCTTCCGGCAGCACCGCCCTGGGCAGCGGCTTGGTCGAGACGTCCAACCGGTGGACCTCGAAGCGGATTCCGCAGGCGCAGCTCACCTTCTGACCCGAGACGTAGACGCTGGTGTCGTGCAGCCGCTGGCAGTTGGGGCAGCTCTGCGCCACCACCGACTGACGGGAGGGCCTCATGCCTTGGCTCAGGTGCCGGGAACGGTGGTGCTCAGCCCGACGATGCGCAAGGTGTTGACGCCCTTCTCTTTACCCTTCACCTGCAGCATCGACACCGGCTCGACCAGGAACCCGGGGCCGGCGCGGCGCACCGTGTTCTCGGTGGCGAGGATCTCTCCGCCCTTGGCGAGGTTGCACAGCCGGGACGAGGTGTTGACGCTGTCGCCGATCGCGGTGAACTCGTGGCGCTCGTTGCTGCCCATGTAGCCGACGACCGCCGGGCCGGTGTTGACGCCGATGCCGACCTGGATCGGAGCCTTCCCAGACTCGACGCGCTGCTTGTTGATCTGGTTGACCTCTTGCTGCATCTCGAGGGCGGCCTTGAGCGCGCGCATCGCGTCGTCCGGGTGCGAGCTGGGAGGACCCCAGACCGCCATCACGCAGTCGCCGATGAACTTGTCGAGGTTGCCTTCGTTCTTGAAGATCACGTTCGCCATGCCGGTGAAGAACGTGTTGAGCATCGCGACCGTCTCTTGCGGACTGTCGGCCTCGGCCATCGAGGTGAAGCCGCGGATGTCGGCGAACAGGCTGGTGACTTCCGCCAGCCGGCCGACCCGCAGCAGCTCGACCTGGCCCTTGACCACCATCTCGGCGACCGCGGGCGAGAGGAAGCGCGACAGCTCGGCGCGGGTGACCGCCTCGCGCTCGATCTTCCGGGTGAGATCCGAGTTCTCGAGCGCGATCGCGGCCTGGCCGGCGATCGCCGAGAGGATCTTGAGGTCTTTTTCCGAGAAGGCGTTGGTGCGCTCGCGGGTGTCGCAGAACAGCACCCCCTGCAGCACGCCCTTCGCCAGCAGCGGCACCGCCATCGCCGACCGGATCCCCTGGGCGACGATCGACTCGGAAGAGCTGAAGCGCGAGTCGAGGATCGCGTCGGCGGTCAGCACCGCGCTGCGGGTCTCGGCGACGCGCTTGAGCACGGTGTCCGAGACGACCACCTCTTCGGCGGTCTCCTTGCGGCGCTTGATCGCCTGCGGCATCAGCTCGCCTTCCTCGGTGGCGAGGAAGACGACCGCGTTGTCCGCCGCCAGCAGCTGGAAGGCGACGCCCAAAATCTTGTCCAGCAGGCTCTTGAGGTCCCGCTCCATCCCGACCAGGCGGTGGAACTCGTTGGCGATCCGCAGCTTCTCGTAGTCCTGCCGCAGCGCCTGCAGATCGTTGAGCTGCTCGACCGGCCGGAACTCGTTGTCTTCCTTCTGCTCGACCTGGGCGAGGAAGGCCGGCATCGACTGGGCGCTGGCGACGACGGTGACGCCGGGCGAGGTCGAGGGGGTGGAGTTGAGACCCGCGGTCTCTCCGGAGTGGAAGACCAACCGGCTGTTGCCCAGCGCGATCTCGTCGCCGTCGCGCAGCCGCAGCTCGCGGACCTTGCGGCCGTTGACGAAGGTGCCGTTCGAAGAGCTCAGGTCGCGCAGCAGGAAGGTGGCGCCGACCCGCTCGATGCTGGCGTGCTCCTTCGAGACTTCGCGATCGACCAGCCGCAGGGTGTTGTTCGGATGGCGACCCAGGGTGGTCTTGGTTCCGAGCGGAAACTCGCCGTGCTTTCCGTCGGCGAACCGACCGGCGAGCCGGGGGCCCTTGACCTGGCCAGGCGCGAAAACCTGACCCTGGCGGCCTGGGGCAACCTCTTCAGTAAGGGGAATCGGCGGCTGACTCAAGACGGCCAAAGACCCTAGCAGAGGCTTTGCCAAATGGGAGCTTCAGCGAAAGGTCCCGGCCAGGCCCAGCGACGGATAGAGGGTGACTCCCCCGAGGTTGCGCTCTTTGCCCAGGATCATCGGGTTGACGAAGGTGTTGCCGGCCGTCAGCTCGAAGAAGAACGACAGGCGGGGGAGCCCGGCGCGCAGCCCGCCGGTCGCTCCGACGAAGTGCATGTCGACCGTGGTGGGCAGCTGGTACTTCTCTTCGATGCAGCCGCAGGCCTCGGCGAACTCCAGCAGCTTCATCTCGACCGAGGTGCGGCTGTAGACGTACTTGGGCGAGAAGTAGATCCCGAAGTACGGGTTGAAGTCGGCGCTGAGGTAGATCGGCACCTCGACGTCGAACCGGGAGAAGCTGACCAGCTTCACCTTCTCGAGCGCCTCGAGCACCGGGTTGGAGAAGAAGTACTTCGAGACCCCGATGCCGATCGCCAGGTCGAAGCTCTTGCGGCCGCCCTCGCCTTCTCCTTCCCGCCCGCCCCCGTGGAGCAGGCGGTACTTGGCGTCGGCCCTCAGCGCGTTGAGGCCCCAGCGCACGCCGACGTCGAGGTTGTCGACCACCCCGTAGCGGGCGTTGATCTCCCAGCTGGTGGACGGCGGCAGCACCGCGAGGGCGAAGGCGGTGGTGAGCAGCTTCTCCTGGTCCTCGCGGCTGACGGTGAAGTTCTCCCGGGCGGTGGCGGCGTTGACCCCGCTCTTCGCCAGATTCACCCCTTCCCCGATCGCGTTCACCACCTGGCCGGCGGGGACGTAGAGCCCCACCCCGCCCCCGATCCGGATCTGCCCCGGCCGCAGCGTCTTCGCCGTCTGCAGCGCCGAGAGGTTCGTCGCACACCCACTTCCCACCAGTGCCAGCGCCAGCCAGAGCGTTCGTCCCATGATGGGTTTGGTTGCCGGGAGGTGACGGGACGATCCGCCGAGCTGCCCGGGGAAAGCCCTGCGCAGAAGGGTGCGCAGCCGGGCGGCGCCGGATCCGGATCCCGCGGCGTTGGGCCGCCCCCGGCGTCGATTCCAGGGTGGCCGGGGGCGGAGGGGATTACTTCGAAGCTCCACCTGGCCCGCCCGGTTCGCAAGGGCGCCGGCGGACCGACGGTGGTAAGGACGCGACAGAGTGCGAATCAAACAAAGGCCGGAAGATTTCTCAGTCAAAGAGTCCTACCGCTACGACGAGGTCGAGAGCGGCCGTTACCGCGTCTACATGATGGACAAGCAGAAGCTGTCCACCTTCGACGCCCTGATCCGCCTGCGCGAGAAGTTCGGCCTCAAGCCGGGCGCGATCAGCTACTGCGGCCTGAAGGACAAGCAGGGCCGCACCGAGCAGCTGATCGCGGTCGACGGCAAGGACATCGACCTGCAGGAGCCGGATCTGCGGCTGAAGTTCCTCGGCCACACCGATCGGCCGCTGAGCGCCGCCAACACCACCAGCAACCGCTTCTCGGTCACCGTGCGCGCGGTGCGCCCCGAAGAGCTCAACCAGCTGAACCTCTCGGTCGCCGAGGTCAACCGCCTCGGGGTGGTGAACTACTTCGACTCGCAGCGGTTCGGCTCGCTCAAGCACGGCCAGGGCTTCATCGCCAAGGACCTGATCCGCGGCGACTACGAGGCGGCGCTGAAGAACTACCTCGCCCGCCCTTCCCCGCTCGATCGATCCGACGACGCGAAGGTGAAGGGCTTCTGGCAGGCGAACTGGAACGCCTGGGACGCCCGCTGCCCGTGGCCGGCGAACAAGAAGTACTTCCGGGTGCTCAACTCGCTGCGCGAGGACCCGAAGGACTACCTCAAGGCCTTCCTCCAGATCGACTCGGACTACCGGGCGATGCTGCTGTTCACCTTCCAGTCCTACCTCTGGAACGAAGGGGTGCGGCGGCTGCTGCAGCTGGTGCTGCCGCGCGAGCACCTGTTCCCGATGCCGTACCAGGCCGGCACCCTGCTGCACCACAAGGACGCCGACCCCGAGGTGCTGGGGTGGCTGCGCGGGCTCACCTTCCCGCTGCTGGCGCCGGACTCGACCTTCAAGGACGAGAAGATCCGCGAAGCGGCCGAGTGGGCGCTGGGCAAAGAGCACCTGACGTTGAAGGACCTGCAGATCCCCGAGTCGCGCCGGCTGCTGTTCTTCAAGCACGAAGAGCGGCCGCTGCTGGTCTACCCCCACAAGCTGGTGCTCGGCCGCACCCAGCCGGACGAGATGAACAAGCCGCTGATGAAGCTGAACGTCGCGTTCACGCTCACTCCCGGCAGCTACGCCACCCTGGTGATCAAGCGGCTGTTCCACTTCAGCTACCGCGACGACACCCCGGACGAGATCCGCGCCACCCAGGCCCACGTCGAGCAGCAGAAGCTCGAGCGGCCCGGCCAGCTCGCCAACCGCAAGCGCCCCGAGGTGGACGAGCGCGAGGATCTGGACGACGACGAGGACGACGACGAGCTGGAGCTCGAAGCGCCGCCGTCGCGGGGCAACGGCCACCAGACGCCCAACCGCACCGACTTCCGGCAGTCCGGCCCGCAGGGCCGAGCCGGCTTCAAGCCCGGACCGGCGCAGCCCCGGAGCGGTGCGCCCGCCCGCCCAGCGGCGAAGGCAGACTCGGCGGAAGCGCCGGCGAAGAAGGGCCGGTGGATCGGCAAGGACGGCTTGCGCCGCCAGCGGGTCCGCGCCAACTCACCGGCGGCTCCCCCCGAGAGCGGCGCCGATCGGCCCGCCCGGGCGCCGCGCCCGCTCAAGGGCGGCAACCCCGCCCCTCAGGTCCGCAAGTCCTCGAAACCGTACAAGAAATAGCTGAAGGAAGGGGCGCAATCGGGGAGCGCCTCCGCCGTCCGGCGCGCCCGCCGCGGCGACAACGACGCGTTCGCGGCGCTGGTCCGCAGCGTTCAGCGCCCGGTCTACGGCCTGTGCCTGCGGCTGCTGCGCACCGAGGCGGAGGCGGCCGAGATCGCCCAGGAGTCGTTTCTGCGCGCCTACCAGAACCTCGATCGCTTCGACGACAGCCGCCCGTTCGATCTGTGGGTGCTGGCGATCGCCCGCAACCTCTGCCTCGACCTGCTGCGCCGCCGCACCAAGCTGCGGACCGAGGACGTCGAAGATCACGCCCACGCGCTGCCGTCGGGCGAGCCGTCGCTGGAAGAGCAGGCGATCGGCTCCCAGGTCCGCGCCTCGCTGGAAGAGGCGATGGGCACCCTGTCCGCCGACGACCGCGAAGTGCTCGCGCTCTATTACGTGCAGAAGCGGACCACCAAAGAGATCGCCCAGGTGATGGGCGTCGCCGCCGGCACGATCATGGCCCGGCTGTTCCGGGCGCGCGAGAAGCTGCGGCAGAAGATGAGCATCCACATTGGAGACGAGGTCATTTCATGAGCACCCCTGAAGAGCTCGAGCTGGAGCAGCTGCTCAAGGAGCTGGCGCCGACCGAAGCTGAGCGCGCCCAGCTTCTCGAGGAGCATCGCCAGCTCGAAAAAGATCTGCTGCGGCTGGCGGACCCGATGCCGCCCCCCGACTTCCTGCACAAGGTGATGGCGAAGGTGGCGGTGGCCCCCGCCCGCGCCCCGGCGAAGAGCGAGGTGCTGGTGGCGGTGGTGATCGTGATCGCCGCGCTCGCCGCCAGCAGCTTCGCCTTCTTCGCCACCGGCGATCTGGGCGAGGTCGGCCTCCAGTTCACCCGGCTGGTGCTGCAGCTGCGCGACACGGTGGTCGGGCTGGGCAGCGCGATCTCGGCGCTCTGGCGCACCGCCGCGCTGCCGCTGACGATCGGGCTGGGTGCCGCGCTCGCGACGTTCCTCCTCGCTTTCAAACGTGTCCTCCACAACAGCCTCCACGAAGTGAAGGTGGTGTCATGATCTCCCTCGTCCTGCTCGCAGCGCTCGCCGCCTCTCCCACCATCACCGTCGAGTTCCGCGGCAACCTGCGCGACGGCCTGCAGGAGATCGCGCGCAAAGGCGGGCTCAACCTGGTCGCCTCGGGGGATCTCGATCACGACGCGGTGATCCAGCTGAAGGACATCACCGCCGAAGAGGCGCTGACCTCGGTCGCCGAGGCCTACGAGCTGCAGCTGACCCAGAAGGGCAGCCTGTGGGTGATCAAGCCCGCCACCGCGGTGGCCGCCGCCCCGCCAATCCCGCCGCTGGCTCCGATTCCCCCCGTCGCGCCGGTCACCCCGGTGCCACTGAAGTCCCCCGCCGCCGCGGTGGACGAAGCCGAGGCCGCCCGGGACCACGCCGAGGCGATGCGGGACGAGGCCGAGGAGCTGCGCGAGAAGGCCGAGGAGCTGCGCGACGCGAAGCGCGAAGAGATCGACGCGGCCCGCGAGCAGGCCCGCGCCCACATCGAAGCCGCCAAGGCCCAGGCCGGGTCCGACAAGGGCGTGGTCAACATGAACGGCCCGGTGGTGATCAAGGCCAACGAGCGGGTCGAGAGCGCGATCAGCTACGGCGGGCCGGTGACGATTGAGAAGAACGCGCGGGTCGACGGAGACGTGGTGTCCTTCGGGGGCGACGTGGTGCTCGAGGAGAACGCCCGGGTCGAGGGAGACGCGGTGGCCTTCGGCGGCAAGGTGATCAAGGCCGAGGGCGCGAAGGTGAAGGGCGAGGAAGTGTCCTTCGGCAGCTCGGGGCTGGGCTCGGTGATGGCCAGCAAGGCGGTGAAGGCCTCGCGGCCGAGCCACGCGTCCGGCGGCGACAAAGGAGGCTCGGCGATCGCCAGCTTCTTCGCCCAGTTCGCGGTGCTGTTCGGGGCGGGCTTCCTGCTGATGATGTTCGCGCCGCAGCGGATGAAGACCATCGAGGCCGAGATGAAGCAGGCCCCGGCCAAGAACGGCGTCGCCGGGTTCCTCGCGATGCTCAGCTCGATTCCGCTGACGATCTTCCTCTGCGTCACGCTGATCGGCATCCCGGTCGCGCTGGCCTTCTGGATGCTCGCCGGCCTCTGCACCCTGATGGGGTTGGTGGCGGTGGCCAACGTCGTCGGCAGCAAGGTTCCGGTGGCCCGCCTGCGCCGCACCCAGGCGATTGCGCTGGCGGTCGGGCTGCTGGTGATGCTGCTGGTGGCACGGATCCCGGTCGCGGGCCCGCTGCTGATGTCGGTCGGGATCTTCGTCTCTCTCGGAGCGATCGTCCGCACCCGCCTGGGCCAGCGCGGCCAGGGGATGCCGATCTCCACCTCCAGCTTCATCGACTCGACGCCGTCCCAGCCCGCCGCCTAGCCCTTCGGCCACCCGCGCTGAAACAGCAGGTGGATCAGCAGCGCGACGATCGAGCCAAGGGCCGCTCCGGCCAGCACGTCGCTGGGCCAGTGGACGCCGACCCCGATCCGGCTGAGCGAGATCAGCACCGCCACCGGGAGGGTGATCCGCAGCGTCCAGGGCAGCACCAACCCCAGGCCGACCACGAAGGCGAAGCTGGTGGCGGCGTGGAGGCTGGGCAGCGAAGGCCCGGTCGCCGTCGCCTCGGCCCAGTGGCGCACCGCCTCCTGGGGGAGGGCGAAGTGCGGCCGCAGCCGGTTGAAGTACGGCTTGAGCAGGTTGTGGCCGATCGCGTCGGCGAGGAGGCAGGCGAGGGTCGCCTGGAGCACTGGCCGCAGCGCCTTGCGCTTGAGCGTGGCGAGCAGCCACCCGCCGAACAGCACCGCGATCCCGATCCCGAAGGGGCGGCTGGAGAGGGCGACCCAGAGGGAATCGAGCCAGTCCCACCCGAGCCCATTGAGGGCGCGCAGCAGCGCCTCGTCGGCGGGAAGACGGAAATCGTTCACGGCTGCGGGAGCGGGCGAATCTCGACCGTCAGGTGCGCGAGCGTCACCGCGCTGGCGACGGCCTCCCGGTACTTCTCGAGCGGCAGCGGCGACTGCGTCTCGACCGCGACGACGCAGACGAGGCGGCCGGGGCCGACGCTCCACAGGTGCAGATCGCAGACCCGGGTGCCGTCGACCGACTCGAGCGCCTGGCGAACCGAGTCGCGCTGCTTCGAGGTGGGGTGCAGATCGACCAACTGGCGGGCGCACTCGCACGACGAGGCGCACCCCCACGAGCACCACGATCACAACCTGCGCGCGGCGTACCTCCACGTCGTCGCCGACGCGCTCACCAGCGTGCTGGCGATCGTGGCGCTGCTGGCGGGCCAGTACGCCGGGCTGACCTGGGTCGACCCGGTGGTGGCGCTGGTCGGCAGCGCGGTGATCCTCAAGTGGGGCCTGGGCCTCACCCGCGAGTGCGCATGGTCGTGGGAGTGCGGCACGTCGAGCAGCCAGGCGCAGACCAGGTTCACCACCAGGCCCAGCACCGCGACCGGCAGCGCGTCGGCGAACCGCACCGCCTCGGGAACCATCAGCCGCTGGATCCCTTCCCAGGCGACGAACAGCGCCACTCCGATCAGGAAGGCGGCGCTGGTGTAGCCGGCCAGCGCGTAGACCTTGCCGGTGCCGAAGGCGAAGCGGGTCTCGCCGGCGCGGGTGCGGGCGTACCAGTAGGCGACGGCCGAGAGGCCCAGCGCGCCGACATGGGTGGCCATGTGCCAGCCGTCGGCGGTCAGCGCGAGCGAGTGGGTCCAGAAGCCGGCCACCAGCTCGGCGACCATCATCACCGCGGTGACCGCCGTCACCACCCGGGTCCGGCTCTCTCCCTTCTCCTGCACCGGCGGCACGTGCACCGCGCACTCGGCGGCGGTCGCGGCGGCGGCGGGGCTGGGCTCGTTCACTCGCATTGGTCACACAGTCCGCGCAGCTGCACCTCGACCTTCTGGCGGGTCACGGCGCGCGGAGCGCCCTTCCCCGGCTTCACCTTCACCTCGACCTCGTCGAGGCACGACACCACCCCGCACCCGGTGCAGAAGAAATGTACGTGCCCCGGCAGCCCGGTGCCCGGCCGAATGCGCTTGAGCTCGAAGCGCCAGACGTGGTCGCCCAGGTCGGTGCGCTCGACCAGCCCCACCTCGGTCAGATCGACCAGGT
>JAGSPQ010000288.1 GCA_018262385.1 Myxococcaceae bacterium
CCGACCGCCGGCGCAGTGGCCGGCGCGCTCGAGGCGTTCGACGGCGTGCGGCGGATGACGCTGCCGATGAAGGACTCGCCCGCCGCGAAGGCGATGAGCGTCGGCAAGCTCAAGGGCGATCGGAGCAACTGGCGATGACGGTGGTCCTCGAGCGGGGGGACCTCGGCCCGTCGTGGTGGATCGAGGGTGATCGGCTGCGCGCCTTCAGCGCTTCGGCGGTGGTTCCGATGCGGCTCGACTGCGCGTTCGACCCCACCGCCGAGCTGCGGCCCGGCGCGGTCAACGCCCACACCCACCTGTACTCGGGGCTGGCGTCGCTGGGGATGCCGCCCCCGCCCCGGCCGCCGCGCGACTTCCTCGAGATCCTCAAAGAGGTCTGGTGGAAGCTGGATCGCGCACTCGACCACCGGTCGCTGCGGGCCTCGGCGCGCTACGCGATCGCCCACGCGCTGCTGGCGGGGACCACCGCGCTGATCGATCACCACGAGTCGCCTGCCTGCCTCGAGGGCTCGCTCGACGTGCTGGCCGACGCCGCCGAGGAGCTCGGGGCGCGGGTGGTGGTCTGCTACGGCGCGACCGAGCGCAACGACGGGCGCCACGAGGCGAAGCTGGGCTTGCGGGAGTGCGAGCGGTTCATCCGCACCAACCGGCGGACGCTGGTGAAGGGGCTGGTCGGGCTCCACGCTTCGTTCACCGCGTCGGACGAGACGATTGCCGAGGCGGGAGAAATGGCTCGGGCGCTGAAGGTCGGGGTGCACGTGCACGTCGCCGAGGACGCCGCCGACGTCGCCGACGCGCAGCGCAGGGGCTACCCGGGCCCGCTCGAGCGGCTGATGACGCTCAAGGCCCTGCCACCCGGCTCGGTGCTCGCCCACGGGGTCCACCTCGACACCGCCCAGGTGCAGCGCGCCGACGCCGCCGGCTTGTGGCTGGTGCAGAACCCCCGCTCGAACGAGGGGAACAAGGTCGGCTATCCCCGCGCGCTCGCCGCCAGCACCCACGTCGCGCTCGGCACCGATGGCTGGCCGGCCCAGATGGACGTCGAGCGCGCGGCGCTGTTCCGGCTCGGGCAGGCGCACGCCGAGGCGCCCGCCGATCTCGAGGCGCGCGTCGAGGGCGGCTGGGGGTTGCTCAACTGGCTGACCGGCTCGCACAGCGGAGCGGTGGAGGCCGACGCGACCGCCGACCTGGTGGTGGGAGTGGCCGGCCAGCCGCCGCGCCACGTGATCGTCGGAGGCCGGCCGGTGGTGGTCGACGGGAAGCTGGTGACCGGCGACCTCGAAGAGATCGAAGCTGTGGCCCGCGAAGAAGCGGCCAGGCTGTGGAGCCGGATGCAGCACCTTGGGTGACTCGATGAACATCAATGCAGAGCGGCTGTACGCCAGCCTCACCGCGCTCGGGCAGATCGGCGCCTACTCCGATCCCGACTCCGGGGTCTCCGGGGTCCGCCGGTTGGCGCTCACCGCCGCCGACGCGCAGGGCCGGCGGCACGTGGTCGAGCAGATGAAGGCGCTCGGGCTCGAGGTCACCGTCGATCAGATCGGCAACGTCTTCGCCCGGCGGCGGGGGCGGGACGACGGGGCCAGGCCGGTGATGGCCGGCTCGCACATCGACTCGGTGGCGACCGCGGGCCGGTTCGACGGCTGCCTCGGCGTGCTGGGCGCGCTCGAGGTGGTGCACACCCTGAACGACGCGAAGCACGTCACCCGCCGGCCGCTGGTGGTGGCGTTCTTCACCGAGGAGGAAGGCAGCCGCTTCGGCACCGACATGCTCGGCAGCGCGGTGGCGACCGGCCGGGTTCCGCTCGAGCGCGCCTGGGGGCTGAAGGACGCCGCGGGCCTCTCGGTGCGGGCCGAGCTCGAGGCGATCGGGTTCCTCGGGGCGCAGAGTGTGGCCCTCGCTGCGCCGCACGCGTACGTCGAGTGCCACATCGAGCAGGGTCCGACCTTGAAGGCGGCGCAGCAGGACATCGGCGTCGTCACCGGAGTGCAGGCGATCTGCTGGCACGAGCTGACGCTGATTGGAAAGAGCGCCCACGCCGGCACCACTCCGATGGCGCTGCGCGCCGACCCGGGCGTGGCCGCCTCGCGGATCAACGTGAAGCTGCGCGAGCTGGTCGCTTCGGGGCGCTACGGCACCGAGC
This sequence comes from Myxococcaceae bacterium, assembly GCA_018262385.1. GTDB lineage: Bacteria > Myxococcota > Myxococcia > Myxococcales > Myxococcaceae > JAGSPQ01. Next base: position 2,144 of record JAGSPQ010000288.1, read on the forward strand.
TGCGCGCGACGATGGGGCAGCTGCGGCTCGAGCCGGGGCTGGTGAACGTGGTGCCCAACCGGGTGACCTGTACCGTCGACCTGCGCAACCCCGAGGAGGAGATCCTCGCCCGCGCGCTCGAGGAGCTGCTCGGCTTCTACCGGCAGGTCGCGACGGAGGAGAAGATCACGCTCACCCACCGCGAGACCGCGCGCACCCCGCCGGTCGCGTTCGCCCAGAAGGTGCAGGAGCTGGTCGCCGGCGCCGCGAAGCGCCGCGGCCTCTCTTCCCGCGCGATCGTCTCGGGGGCGGGCCACGACTGCCAGGAGCTGGCCCGGCTCTGCCCGGCGGGGATGGTCTTCGTCCCCGGCGAGGCGGATGGAATCAGCCACAACCCGCGCGAGCTCTCGACCTCCGAGCAATGCGCCAACGGAGTGAACGTGCTGCTCGACGTGCTCACTGCGCTGGCTGAAGAGGAAGGCCGATGACCGTGCGCGCCGCGCTCACCCAGACGGTGAATGTCTACGCCCCGATGCCGGCGCGGGTGGAGGACCTGCCTTCGCTCGAGGGCCGGCTGCTCGAGGTGCGGCGGGCGAATGTCGATCACCACCTGGCGTTGATGGCGGCGGCGAAGGCCGAGGGCGCGCAGGTGATCTGCTTTGGCGAGCTGTTCCCCGGGCCGTACTTCGCGCTCACCCACCACCCGATGTGGACCGCGCTCGCCGAGGACGCGCGGGACGGCGAGACGGTGAGCCGGGTGCGCGCGGCGGCGCGGAAGCTGGGGATGATCGCGATCGCGCCGATCTACGAGCGCGATCCTTCCGGCGGGCGCTTCAACACCGCGGTGGTGATCGACGAGCAGGGCGAGGTGCTCGGCACCTACCGCAAGACCCACATTCCCCACGGGAAGAACGAGCAGGGCAGCTTCCTCGAGGGCTTCTATTACGACCGCAGCGACGGGAAGAACGCGCTCGGGCCGCGCAACGTCTCGAAGAATCCTCACTTCCCGGTGTTCGAGACCTCGGTCGGCCGGCTGGGCGTGGCCATCTGCTACGACCGGCACTTCGAGGGGGTGCTGTGGTCGCTCGCGCACGAGGGTGCCCAGCTCGTCTTCTGCCCCGCGGTGACCTTCGGCGAGAAGAGCCAGCGGATGTGGCACCTCGAGTTCCAGGTCGATGCCGCGCGGCACAACGTGTTCATCGGCGGCTCGAATCGAAAAGGGGTCGAGCCGCCGTGGAACCAGCCGTACTTCGGCGAGAGCCACTTCACCGGCCCCAACGGGAAGCTCGCCAACCTCAGCCGCCACCCGGAGCTGATCGTCAGCGACGTCGCCCTCGGGGAGCTGTCGGCGCCTGATCCGTCGGGGTGGAACCTGAAGCGCGATCTGCGGCACGACATCTACTCCGGCCGGAAGTAAGGCGGAGCCCATGTCCCGCCTGCGCCGCTACCGTGTCGATCGCGAGTCGATCACCGCCCTCTGCGCGGCGTGGTGGCAAGCCGAGCATGGCGAAGCGCCGCCGTGGCCGCTGTCGAATCCTGGAGTGCTCGAAGCGCCAATCGCCGAGCGGGTGCGCGAGTTGATCAAACGCCAGCGGCCGGAGACCCCGGGGGACGGGGCGGTGCTGGCCGCGCTGCCAGAGCAGGAGGCGCTGAGCGCGGCGCGGCAGAAGGCCGTCGTCGATGCGGAGAAGTGGGCGCGCGCCCAGCCGACGGCGGTGCTGTTGCGGGCGCTCGACGTCGCGCGCGGCAGCGGGTTCGCCACCCTGGTCTCGGGCGGCAGCGAGTTCGTTCCCTGGCGGCACACCAGCGGGCTCGTCCTCTCGCGAGAGCTGCTCAAGGCGGCGCTGGCGACGCGCGAGCACATGCCCAACCTGGTGGAGCGCAAGCACAAGCGGCTGGCAAGCGCCGCGCAGAAGCGGGGCGAGCGGCCGCCGCGATCGCGTCGCTGAGCAGCGATCAGTAGCCGGTCAGTGCGGAACTTCGAACGGCGGGCGGATTCCGAGCAACTGGTGGATCCGCCCGGCGAGCGGGCTGTGCGGGTTGAGCTCCAGGTAGTCGGTCGCGTCCACGCGTGCTTCGGCGATCTGGTCGAGGTTGACCCGGGCCCGAAGCTTCATGAACTGCCGCTCGTCGGCCAGCGTCCCGCGGGGATACTGAGCGTCGCCGGCGCGGAGCAGGTCGATCGCCCGTGAGGGCTCCGCGACGAGCAGGGCCTCGGCTCGAGCGAGCAGTTGCTGCTCGGACTCGACGACGGATGGCGCCGGCTGCGCAGTGACCGCGACCGGGACGGCCACCCGCTCCCTCGGCGAAGCGGGGGAGGGCGCCACCGCCGCCAAAGGACTGCGCTCAGCCGGAACCGGCGCGACCTGAGGCGCCGGCCCACCGATCAGCAGCACGGCGCTCACTGCGCCGCAGATGATGAGCCCCGAGCCGAGCCACCTTCGGGTCGAGGCCTTCATCAGTACGCCACCTCGCACGGGTGCTGGTTGGCGAAGGTGAGCACCGCGCTCGGATTCCAGGGGAACGAGGGGTCGTTGTAGGCCCAGCCGAGCGCCCCCGCATAGCCGTTGGACCAGAGGTCCGCGATGAACTGCGGGCCGGTGCGCCCGGGCAGACCCTTCGAGGGAACCGCCGACAGTCCGCTGCCAGGGAACTCGCCCATCACCACCGGCTTGTTGGTCAGCCCGGCGGAGGCGAGCGTGTACTGGGTGTAGGGGTAATTCTGGTACAGCCAGTCGTAGTAGTGCAGTTGGTAGAAATCGACGTTGGCTGTGTTCCACGCGTTGCCCCACTTCATCCCCGCGGCTCCGACCGAGATCAGCGCTGAGGGGTGCTGCTGCCGGATCGCCGCGGAGATTTCGTTCACGAAGGTCAGCATCTGCTGGTGCGTGACCGGGGTGAGGTTCGACTGTGGCGTGAACGCCGTGCCCCCGTTGAGGTTGGGGCCCGTCATCGCCCACTCCGGCTCGTTGATGATGTCCCACGACATCATCCGGTGGCGGAACGGGCTGCTCTGCACCGCCTGCGCGACCGGCTTGATCAGGTTGTTGATCAGCTTCAGCCGCAGCGCCGGGTCGGTCACCATCGGGGCGATGCCTCGCGAGTACGCGTTGCCTTCGGTCGAGGTGGGCCGGAAGTTGTCGAACGAGAACGGCGTCAACATGATGTAGACGTTGTTCTGCTCGGCGAGCGCCAGCGCCGCGTGGATGTCGGCCACCAGCGTTCCGCCGACTCCGCTCGGAGCGTTGTCCGCGCCCCACTGGATGCTGCTGCTCACCAACCGGGGGAACATCCACCAGCGGATCACGTTCACGCCCGAGGTCTTCATCGCGGCCATCGCGGTGGAGTACACGCCCTGGGAGGTCGAGATGCCGCCGGTGCTCCAGGCGGAGACGCCGCCGAAGTCCGCCGCCCACGACCGCCACGCCCAGTTCGTCCCGTAGACGAAGCGCTTCTTCCCCAGCCAGGTCACGCCGTTCGGTGCCGGGCAGGTGTCGACCGTCGCTGCTCCGCCGCCGGCACCACCTGCCGAGCCGCCGCCAGTGCCGG
>JAGSPQ010000289.1 GCA_018262385.1 Myxococcaceae bacterium
CTCGGCAAGGGCATCGTCTACGGCAAGGACACCACCAACTTCATCGCCAACCGCATCGGCACCTACGGGATGATGGCCACCCTCCAGCAGATGGACGAGGCGGGGCTGGTGATCGAGGAGGTCGACAAGATCTTCGGGCCGCCGCTGGGCAAGCCGAAGTCGGCGATCTTCCGCACCGCCGACCTGGTCGGGCTCGACACGTTCCTCCACGTCACCACCAACTGCTACGACTCGCTGGTCAACGACGAAGAGCGCGCGGTCTTCAAGCCGCCCGAATGGCTCAAGCAGATGGTCGCCAAGGGGATCCTGGGCGACAAGTCGGGCGGCGGCTTCTACAAGAAGAACAAGGGCGGCGAAGGCGAGAAGGAGATCCTGAGCATCGACCTGAAGACCCTCACCTACCGCCCGCAGGGCAAGGTGCGGTTCGAGTCGCTCGGCGCGGCGAAGAACATCGAGGCGCTGCCCGAGCGGATCAACACCGTGCTGTCCGGCACCGACAAGGCGGCGAAGTTCGCCGAGAAGGTGACCCTGGCCACCCTCGCCTACTCGTCGCGGCGGCTGGGCGAGATCTCCGACGACTACCTCAACATCGACAAGGCGCTGCGCTGGGGCTTCGCCTGGGACGTCGGCCCGTTCGAGACCTGGGACGCGTTCGGAGTGAAGAAGGGCGTCGAGCGGATGAAGGCGCTGGGGCTGAAGGTCGCCCCGTGGGTCGAGGAGATGCTCGCCTCCGGCCGGCAGAGCTTCTACGCGGCGGACGACACCTACTGGGACGTGAAGAGCAAGAAGGCGGTGAAGATCCCCCGCTCGCCGCGCCAGCTGACGATCGAGATCCTCAAGCGGGGCAACAAGACCGTGGCGGAGAACGAGTCGGCCTCCTTGCGCGACATGGGCGACGGGGTGCTGCTGCTCGAGTTCCACTCGAAGATGAACACCGTCGATGATCAGAACACCGCGCTGATGCACCAGGCGGTCGACGAGGCCGAGAAGAACTTCGAGGCGCTGGTGGTCGGCAACGACGGCGCCAACTTCGGCGCGGGCGCCAACATCGGCGCGCTGCTGATGCTGGTCGGCTCGGAAGAGTGGGAGCTGGTCCGCAAGATGATCAGCGACTTCCAGAACGCCAACCAGCGGCTGCGCTACTCGGCGGTCCCGGTGGTCACCGCGCCCTTCGGCCTCACCCTGGGCGGTGGGGCGGAGATCGCGATGGCGGGCAACGCGATCCAGGCGGCGGCCGAGCTCTACATGGGCCTGGTCGAGGTCGGGGTCGGCCTGATCCCCGGCGGCGGCGGCAACCTGATGCTGATGCGCAACGTCTTCGGCCAGGCGGCGGGCAACAAGGACTTCGATCCGCTCCCGTTCCTCAAGAAGCTGTTCCTCACCATCGGCACTGCCAAGGTCGCCACCTCGGCGGAAGAGGCGCGCGAGGGCGGCTTCCTCTCGGCCCAGGACGGGATCTCGATGAACCGGGACTTCCTGCTGTTCGACGCGAAGCAGCGGGCGCTCGGGCTGGCGCGCGCCGGCTTCCGGCCTCCTCGGCCGAGCCGCTTCTACCTGCCGGGCCGCAGCGGCGCGGCGACGATCGACATGCTGCTGTACGACATGCAGCTCAACCACCAGATCTCCGAGCACGATCGGCTGATCGGCAAGAAGCTGGCGACGGTGCTCACCGGCGGCGACATCTCGACCGGAACCCTGGTCAGCGAGCAGCAGCTGCTCGACCTCGAGCGCGAGGCCTTCCTCTCGCTGTGCGCCGAGAAGAAGACCCAGGAGCGGATCATGTTCATGCTCGAGAAGGGCAAGCCGCTGCGGAACTGATTTCCCATCCCTTTCGTTGTGGAGAACTTCACCCATGGCTGAACGCATCGTCATCGCCAGCACCGCCCGCACGCCTTTCACCCGCGCCAACAAGGGCGAGCTGAAGGACACCCGCCCCGACACCCTCGCCGCCCACGTGATCAAGGAGGCGATCGCCCGGGTCCCCGGCCTGAAGGCCTCCGACGTGGAGGACGTGGTGCTGGGCTGCGCGATGCCCGAGGCCGAGCAGGGAATGAACGTGGCGCGGATCGCCGGGATGCTCGCCGGGCTGCCGGACACCGTGCCGGGGATGACGATCAACCGCTTCTGCGCCTCGGGGGTGCAGTCGATCGCCCAGGTCGCCCAGGCGATCCTCGCCGGCCAGTACCAGGTGGGCATCGCCGGCGGGGTCGAGTCGATGTCGATGATCCCGATGGGCGGCAACAAGGTCTCCGCCAACCCCGAGCTGATGGAGCACCACCCCGAGGTCTACACCTCGATGGGCGCCACCGCGGAGAAGGTGGCGGCGAAGTTTCAGGTCTCGCGCGACGATCAGGACGTGTTCGCCGCCGACTCGCAGGCCAAGGCGACGAAGGGGCGGGCCGAAGGGAAGCTGAAGGACGAGATCGCGCCGATCACCGTCAAGGTGTTCGACGACGCCGGCAAGGCCCAGACGGTGACGGTGTCGGAGGACACCATCGTGCGCGCCGAGACCACGCTCGAGGCGCTGAAGAAGCTCAAGCCGGCGTTCGACCCGAAGGGGACGGTGACGGCGGGCAACGCCTCTCCGCTCACCGACGGCGCCGCGGCGGCGGTGGTGATGAGCGAGTCGAAGGCGAAGCAGCTGGGGGTCAAGCCGCTGGGCTACTTCGTCGACTTCGCGGTCGCCGGAGTGCCGCCCGACATCATGGGCATCGGCCCGGTGCCGGCGGTGCGCAAGCTGCTCGAGCGCAACAAGCTCAAGGTGAGCGACATCGACGTCTTCGAGCTCAACGAGGCGTTCGCGGCCCAGTCGCTGTACTGCATTCGCGAGCTGAAGATTGACCCGGCGAAGGTCAACCCGAACGGCGGCGCGATCGCCCTGGGGCACCCGCTGGGCGTCTCGGGCACCCGCATGGTGGGCACCGTGCTGCGCGAGCTGAAGCGCCGCAAGGGCAAGTACGGGGTGGTGACGATGTGCATCGGCGGCGGGATGGGCGCCGCGGCGCTGATCGAAGTCGCCTAGCTTCGAGCGCGCTTCATCGACAGCAGCTTCGCGCGCTTGACCACCTCGGCCTCGGCGGTGAGGCCGAACAGCGCGAGGTAGTTGGCCACCCGCTGCTCGAGGGTGGCCGCTTCGATCTTCAGGCACAGCTCGTCGGGCGCGTAGTCCCGGCACACCTGGGGGCGGTTGTCGTATTGGGTGCACAGCGCGTCGGGCCCGAGGTGCGGGCAGACCAGCCCCAGCGGCTTGTCGAGCGCGGCGATGTCGGGCGCGACGCAGCAGGCGCCGCACTTGGTGCAGGGAATCACTCGATCCCGAAGAACACGTTGTCGAGGCACGCCGAGTCGGGACCGTCGGCGAACTCTCCCCGCAGGCGCAGGCTGGTGATGCTCTTGAGCACGCTGCGCAGCTGCTCTTCGGTCGCGGCGGGCTGAGCGGCTTCGTCCAGCTTCCAGCCGCTGGCAGCGTCGATCCGCGCTTCGTACGAGGTCCACTCCTTGGCCGGAGTCGCCTTGATGTTGAACACCAGCGACAGCCCGTTGCCCTGCAGCACCACGTCCCGCCCCTTGAGCTGCTGGTACATGTTGTCCTGCTTCAAGTCCCAGGTCAGCCGCTTGCCGTAGGCCCTGGTCGCGTCGCCGAGAAACGGCCTGGGGGCGATGAAGTACCAGATGTCTCCGTTGACCGAGTCCTTGCCGCAGACGTGGCCCGACGGGTTTCCCCCCACCGAGCGCAGCTCGAGCCGCGCTGCCGCGTCTCCGTTCAGGGTCCACGCCTCGTCGTTCGCGTCGAAGGTGCTCCCCGCAAAGGCCGCCACCCCGTTGCAGCCGCTGGCGCTCACCCACAAAATTGCGGCCAGGCGACGCACGGTGCGGTAGTTCTACTGTTTCGCTGGAGCGTTGAGCGGCGAAATCGGCTCCCCGGGGGGAGAGGGGTAGAGTCAGGGCGAAAATGGCAGGGAAGGAAGGAGACAAGAAGCCCCCGGCCGCCCCGCCGGCGCCGGCCGCCCCGAAGAAGTCGGCCGAGTCGTCCTTTGATCTCGGGGCGGTGAAGCCTGCGCCCGCGCGCAAGCCGGGCCCTCCGGTGCCGACCGGGAAGACCGGCGTGGCCCAGGCCAGACCCCCGGGGATCGCCAGGCCGCGCCCGTTCGACACCCTCGACTCGGAGGACACTGTTCCCGGCGCAGCGCGCCTGCCCAGCCTGTCCGACATGCGGAAGATCACCGGGTCCACCACCCCGGATCTCAAGCCGGTGCCGGAGAAGATGCTGACCCCCTTCACCTCCGCCCAGCCGGTGCTGGTCCGCCCTCCGAACGTGTTTCAGAAGCAGCTGCAGTCCTCGGGCTTCGACGACGACGAGAAGACGAACACCGACGCGCTGCTGGGGAACTTCACCGGCCCGAAGCTCGACGCGGACGAAGAGGACGAGATCACCGTCACCACCGCGCTGCACGACGGGCTGTTGCCCGCCCGCGAGGTCACCTCGGTCGACACCTGGAAGGCGGTCAACGCCCCGATGACGAGCAAGCAGGGCCGGCGGACCGCGGTGCTCTACCAGAACGTGATCGAGCAGTTCGCCTGCGGCTACAACCAGCGCTACCAGGTCGACGCCTCGGGCAAGTCGAAGACCCACATCTTCGTCTGGGACGTCACCCGGGCGATGGGCTGCGAGGTGCCGCACTTCGTGGGCGGGCGCGAGACCACCCTGGGCCAGATGGTCGACTGGCTGCGGTTCGAAGGGCACACCCGCGGGTGGAAGAAGGCCAACGCGGCCCAGGCGATCGAAGCGGCCGACCGGGGCGAGGCGGTGCTGGCGGTGCCGCAGGAAGGGAAGCTGCGGATGCTGGCGGTGGTGCGGCCAGGCGGTGCGGACGCGCAGGGCATGCCCCGGGTCGCCGCCGCGATCGACGAGGTGGGCAACGACATGCCGGCCACCGACGCGCTGAAGACGCCGCTGATCGCCTACTACGTGCACGAGTAGCGCTGCACAAACGGGAACGGGCGCCTTCCTGGAGGGAAGACGCCCGAACCTTTCGACGCGAAACGAAGGGGACTACCGCGGCAGGTTGCCGATCAGCGCCTTCTTCATTTCGTGCGCGTTCGCCATGATCTTGCTCATCATCTCGAACATCCGGTTGTACTTGCCGAGGTCCTTCTGGAACTGGGCCAGCTCGGCTTCGGTCGCGTCCTTGCCCGGGAAGGTGGGCTCCTTCAGCTCACCCAGGCGCGCGGCGGCGCGGTCCTCGATGCTGCCCGCCGCCTGAATCTGGGGGCTGGTCCCGGTCGACGGGGCCGGAGTGCCGGTCGACGGCGCCGGGGTCCCGGTGGACGGGGCCGGGGTGCCGGGCTGCAGGCCGCCCTGCTTGCCGAGCGCCTCGAGGAACTTCTGCATGTCGGCGAGGAACTTCGCCAGCTCACCCGCGGTCGCGCCCACGCCCGGGAAGGCGGGAGGCGTGAGGCCGCCCGGCAGGGTCGGCGGAGGGGTGGTCGCCGGGGGCGCGGTGGTCACCGGCGGCGGGGGGGGCGGCGGCCTGGCGCCGACGTTGGCCATGTCCTTCAGCAGCTTGTCGAACTGCTCGAGCGTGCCGACCGAGTTCGAGCCCTTCTCGCGGGCCGCCATCGCCGCCTTCTCGTACATCGCGAACGCCGCCTTCGCGTCAGGGGTCAGC
>JAGSPQ010000290.1 GCA_018262385.1 Myxococcaceae bacterium
CGCCGGTACACGAGCTGCGCCCGATCGACCCTCCGCCGGTGCCGGTGGCGGCGCTCGAGCCGGTCGTGGTGCCCGAGCCGGTGGCGGCGCCTCCCGTGGTGCCGATGCCGCTGGCTCCGCCGCCCTCGACGCGGCTGACGTGGCGGTGCTCGAAGGTGCTCGAGGTCGGCCCGGTGATGGAGGTCCTCAACGCGCCGTGGAACTTCTTCGTGATCACCATCGACGACGAGCCGCGGGTGCTGGTGACGACGGCCCGGACGAAGAAGGGCCTGAAGGACATTCGGAAGATCGCCCAGGCGGTCAAAGGCTGTCGCGGCTCGGACAGCGTGCTGATCGCGAAGCGGGCGAACCAGTCGCACGAAGGCCTGATGGGGGCGAACACGTTCTTCTACCGCGGAGTGGAGGTGGCGGTCGGGGACTTGAGCGTCGCCAGCGCCGCGCCCTCGTACTGAGCCGCGGGCGTGCTCCGAGTGCCCCCGAGGTGATGAGCGCGGCCCGGCCGGGCTAAGGGGAGGCCCGGTGCGCCTGGCGACTCTCCTCATTGCGCTGTTCGCCCTGGCCGCGCGGGCCCAGGACGCAGGAGTCCTCGTCCCTCCCCAGCTGCTCACCGACTCGCCCGCGCGCTACCCGGCGGACGCGGGCGTCGCGCCGAGGGAAGTGACGCTCGAGCTCACCGTCGACGAAGCGGGAGACGTCACCCACGCGCAGGTGATCGAGACCGACGCTCCGGTGCCCGCCGCGTTCGGGCGCGAGGCGGTGCACGCGGCGGTGCGGCTGCACTTCGCGCCCGCCACGCTCGACGGCCAGCCCCGCGCAGTGCGGCTGCGCTTCTCGTACCTCTTCCACCCTCCCCAACCCGCCGTGCCCCGCGCGGCGATCGCCGGGCAGGTGCGCGCGCGCGGCAACCGGCAGCCAATCCCCTTCGCGACGCTGACCAGCGACGACGGCGCCACCACCCAGACCGACGAGCAGGGCAACTTCCGGCTCGAGGTCACTCCGGGCCAGCGCACCTTGAGGGGCGAAGCGGCCGCCTTCGTCGCCGACTCGTTCGAAGAGACGCTCGCGCCCGACAGCCTGGTCACCGTCGTCTACACGCTGCGGCCGACCCAGGTGAATCCCTACCAGACGGTGGTCCGCGCCGACCGGGTGCGCACCGAGGTCGCGCGGGTCGAGCTGCACGACGCCGAGATCCGCGAGGTGCCCGGCACCTTCGGAGATCCGTTCAAGGTGGTGATGCTGATGCCCGGCGTCGCCTCGATCGCCTCCGGAGCCGGCTACCCGGTGGTGCGCGGCAGCAGCCCGGCGTCGACCGGCTACTTCCTCGACGGGGTCCGGGTGCCCCAGCTGTTCCACGTCTTCCTCGGCCCGGCGATCATCCACCCCGACTTCATCGAGAGCATCGACTTCTACGCGGGCGGCGCGCCGGTGCGGTACGGCCGGCTGCTCGGCGGCGCGGTCGAGGGCCGGCTGGCGAAGCCCCGCGCCGAGGGGATCAAGGCGAGCGCGTACGTCGATCTGATCAACACCGGCCTGCTGGTGGAGATCCCGATTCCCGCCACCGACACCCAGATCACCCTCGGCGGGCGGATCAGCTACGCCGCGCCGATCATCGCCGCCGCCTCTTCGGTCATCTCGGTCGCCAACAGCCCGAAGGTGATCGCCAACTTCTGGGACTACCAGGCGCGGATCGAGCAGGGCGTGGCCGGCGGCAAGCTGCGGCTGTTCGCCTTCGGCAGCTCGGACGACTTCGGCTCGGAGGCCAACCCGGCGGATCCGAACTCGGTCTCCACGATGCAGACGCTCCAGTTTCACCGGGTCGACCTGCGCTACCGCCACCCGCTCGGGCTGGGCGAGGCCGAGCTCGCCTTCACCTACGGAGACGATCTGATCTCGGTCAGCTCGAGCGGGCCGTTCTTCCCACCGGGGAAGGAAGACGTGGTCCAGCTTCCGCTGGGCGTGATCGACGCCAGCACCACCATCTACCAGCGCTCCTTCGCCGGCCGCACCCAGTGGAGCGCCGAGCTGTCGGACACCTGGGCGGCGACGGTCCGCTTCGAGGTGGAAGAGATCCACGCCGGCTTCGGCCAGTCGACCCGGGTGGTGCTCACCGCCGCTCCGGACGCTCCCAGAGAGTTCAGCCAGGACGATCCTGCCGCGCGGGCGACGCTCACCTCCGGCTCGCTCGAGCTGGCGTGGATGCCCGAAGCGGTGCCGCGGCTGCGGGTGGTGCCGGGCCTGCGCTACGACCACTGGTTCCTGCGGCCCAACTTCACCGTCAGCAGCGTCGACCCTCGGGTGGCGGCCTTCTTCGACGCCTCTGACCGGCTCGAGCTGCACGGCTCGGTTGGCGGCTACCACCAGGCGCCGACCTTTCTGATCAGCGTCCCGGTGGTCGACGTCGCCTCGGTGCGGCTGGGGCTGCAGGAGGCAGTGCAGACCAGCGTCGGCGCGAAGTGGCGGCTGTGGCGCGACCTCGAGCTCTCCGCCGACGCCTACGTGAACGTGATCGCCCGCTCGGTCGAGGTGGGGATCATCGACGACGAGGCGCTCGACACCACCGACCTCGATCCCAGCCACCCGCCCCGGCCAAAGGCGAAGCCGACCCACGGCCAGGCGTGGGGGGTGGAGGCGATGCTGCGCTGGCCGCAGAAGGGGCGCTTCTTCGGGTGGCTGACCGCCAGCCTCTCGCGCAGCCAGCGGCGGCTGACCTTTCCGCGGCTCGGCACCCGGGGGCAGACGATCGGCAGCGCGAGCGGAGATCTCCCCTACGCGTTCGACCAGACGTTCATCGCCAACATGGTGCTCAGCTACCGCTTCGACAGCGGGATCTCGGTCGGCGCCACGCTCCACTTCAACACCGGGCGTCCCGAGTCGGGCGAGCTGACCTCGCGCACCCGGTTCCTCTATTTCGACAAGCTCGGCGGCCCCCACTGGGCGCGCGTCTCGCAGGATCAGGCCGAGCGGCTGCCGCCGTACTTCCGGCTCGACGTGCGGGTGGCGAAGACCTGGCTCACCGACCAGCTGTCGATCGAGCTCTACCTCGACGTGCTCAACGTGCTCTTCGGCCAGGAGGTGCTCGGCTACGCCTACCCTGTCGGCACCACCGAGCGGTTCCCGACCCGCTTTCCGATCGTGATCCCCAACCTCGGCTTGAAGGTCCGGTACTGATCAGGCGAGCGCGCTGGCGCCTTCGTCGACGTCGTCTTCCACCTTCGCGTCGCGATCCGAAGGCTGCACCCAGTCGAGATCCGCTTCGCGCTTCACCAGGTACGGCTGGCCGTCGAAGGTGACCCGCTTGCCCGGATAGATGAACGCCCTGAACAGGTACACCGGCAGCGACGGCTGCTCGAGCGCGGGGTGAATCGTCGGGTGGTACTTCTCGGCGTGCGCCCTGGCAGTCAGGCTCCAGTGCAGCCCCGGCACCTCGTGGTGAATGCCGTGGTAGCCGTTGTTGAGCGCGAGGAAGTTGAGCACCGGCCCGACGAAGTTGCGCGAGTGGTTGACCGGGTGGTTCTCGTCGCAGCCGTCGTGCTGGAGGAAGTTGATCGCCACGATCCCGTTGTTGGCGCAGACGTGGGGGATGATCAGGTACAGCACCGCCTTGCGCCAATCGAGCGCCACCGCGCCGATCTTGATCGACCACACCACCACCGACTCGAGGATCAGCTGCCGCTTCCACGCCCGGGCGCGCTCTCCCATCAGCTTCTTGTAGAGCCCGTTGCCGCGCAGGATCCCCGGGGTCACCGCGGGGAAGAAGAAGAGCAGGTTGAGCAGGTTCCAGCGGAAGTTCACCTTGCTGGTGCGCATCACGTCTTGCCGCAGCTGCATGAAGCGGTGGTGCGAGAGGTTGTGCCCGGGGATGTAGTCGGAGATCGGAAACCCGTAGCTGCACGAGACCCAGATCTGAAACAGCTTGTTCATCCACCGCCGGGTGAACACCGGGGTGTGGACGGTGTTGTGGGCGATCACCGCGCACTCCCACGAGACGAAGCAGGTGGTGAGGATCAGCGCCACCCCCAGCACGCCCGAGGGGACCAGCGCCCACTGGAGCGCGACCAGGGCCGCGTAGGCACAAAGAATTCCGAGGGTGCGGATGTCGGCTCGATAGCGCAGCATCAAGAAGCTGACCTTCTGACCGTAAACGCCCGCGGAGTAAAGGGGGGCGCAAGCAGGAGCGAACACCCATGCGCGGCACCCGACAGCTGGCCCGTCTTCCGCTGACCCTGGCCGCGATCCTGATCGCGATCTTCCTCTTCACCTTCTTCACCACTCCCGAAGGGAAGCTCAACTGGATGCTGGAGGTCGGCCCCGGGCTGTTCGGAATCATCGCCCTGGCGATCGCCTTCCCCCGCTTCCCGATGTCGAAGTTCGTCTACGTGGCGGTGTTCCTCCACATCCTGATTCTGGTCTACGGCGGCTTCTACACCTACGCCAAGGCGCCGCTGGGCGAGTGGGCGCGCGAGGCGTTCGGGTTCCAGCGCAACCACTACGACCGCATCGGTCACTTCTCGTTCGGCTTCTTTCCGATCTTCACCTTGAGCGAGGTGCTGCAGCGGGTGACGCCGCTCAAGCGCGGCAAGTGGTTCACCTTCATCCTCGTCTCGATGCTGCTGGGCTTCGCCGCGTTCTACGAGTTCATCGAGTGGTGGGCGGCGCTGCTGCTCGACCCGGCCGGCGGCGACAAGTTCCTCGGCAGCCAGGGCGACATCTGGGACGCCCAGTGGGACATGTTCCTCGCCGGGGTCGGCGCCTGCGTCGGGCTGCTGCTGCTGGGGCGGGTGCACCAGCGCTCGATGGAGAAGGTGCTCAGTTCTTCTGCGCCGCCTTCACCGTGAGCTCGAACTCGTGGGTGCCCCAGGTCTTGTCGACCAGCTTCAGCTTGCCCTTTCCCGGCTTGAGCGCCCGCACGTAGACGTCTGACTCGCGCCCCTCGACCGCCTGGTCTCCGCTCCAGCCGTCGACCTTGCGGCTCTCGGTCCAGTAGACCTCGGCCACCGCCTCGTCGGAGAGCACTTCGACCTCCGAACCCTCGTTGACCCGGAAGCGCAGGATCTCCCCCGGCGCCGCCGCCAGCTGCTTCGCCGCCTCGTGCAGCACCGGCGCCCGCTCGTCGACCGCCAGCTTCACCTTCCGCTCGCGTCCCGAGACGAACTCCGCGTCGTAGGCGTCGCGGGTGATCAGCTCCTGACCTTTGCCGTCGTCGGTCGTGACCAGCACCCAGTCGCCCCGCTCGATCGCCTTCAGGCCCGAGGCGCAGCCCGTTCCCAGCAACACCGCGATCGACCCGGTCAGTACACGAATCATCAGTTCTCTCCGTTCATGGCGCGGCGAACAGCTCCGCGTCGATCCTGCGCACCTTCCGCGCCGCCGCCTTCGCCTCGGGCTTCGCTTTCGCTTCGACCTTCTCGACCAGGGTGAGGAACCGCTCGCCCATTCCATCCAGCGCCGCGTGGGGAACGCCGTGCGCCTCGAGCGCCGCCCACAGGTCCGGAAGGTCTCCGACGTTGCGCAGGCCGTTGGGGCAGCTGCCCCCGCCCGGGTGCCGGGTGATGAAGCCGTTGAAGTCGCTGCCCAGGGCCAGCGATTGCGCCCCGGTGATCTTCGCCAGGTACAGCCAGTGGGCCACCACGTCGTCGCAGGTGTCGGGGACGAACCCGGGCCAGCGCT
>JAGSPQ010000291.1 GCA_018262385.1 Myxococcaceae bacterium
TTCGCCACCCAGGCCGGCATCAGCGTGCCCCACGCCTGACCGACCGCCGAGAGGGCGAAGAGGAGGAAGAACAGCGCGCGCACCTGCGGCTGGTGCCACGCCCACTTCACCGCCTCGCTGATCGGCACCGCCGCCGGCGCAGGCTGGGCCACCGCGTTCGGCACCGGCAGCGCCAGCACCGCGGCGATCACCGCGAGGAAGCTGACCGCGTTGATCGCGAAGCACCACCCTTCGCCCCACTGGGCGACGATCAGCCCTCCGATCGAGGGGCCGAGGATCCGCATCACCGTCACCAGGGTGGAGTTGATCGCCACCACGTTGGGCAGATCGTCCCCCGCCAGCTCGGCGAGCATCATCTGCCGGGCGGGGATCTCGAACGGGTAGGTCAGCCCGAGCATCACCCCCAGCAGCAGCACGTGCGACGGCTTCACCCAGCCGCTGAGCGCCAGTGCCGCCAGCGAAGAGGCCTGGAGCGCGGCGACCGCCAGCGCGACCACCACCACCGTCTTGCGCGGCGCCCGCTCGGCGACCGAGCCGGCCCAGGCGCCCAGCAGCAGCGAGGGCAGCTGACTGCAGAAGGTGAGCAGCCCCAGCATCTGGGTCGAGCCGGTGAGCCGCCAGACCAGCCACTGCTGGGCGACCGGCTGCATCCAGCTGCCCAGCAACGAGATCGAGTGGCCGGCGAAGAACAGCCGCAGGGCCGGCCGGCCGAAGCTGCGCAGGGTGCGGGGGAGCTCCACTGTTCGACAGCTGACCCGTCGTCGGGGCCGATTGCGACCTCAATTTTCTTGCCCGCCGCACCCGGCGGGTTCGACGTACCATCCGCCCGCCATGAATCAACGCGAGTTCGAGAAGGGGATCCACACCGACCTCAAGCAGGAAGAGAGCTACGGCGGGTACCTGCGGCTGGACCTGGTCTTGAGCGCCCAGCAGCCGCGCAGCCCCCAGCACGACGAGATGCTGTTCATCATTCAGCATCAGACCAGCGAGCTGTGGATGAAGCTGATGCTCCACGAGCTCGACGCGGCGGTGAAGTTCATCCAGGCCGACAACCTCGAGGGCTCGTTCAAGATCTTCGCCCGGGTCGGCCACATCCAGCGGATGCTGTTCGAGCAGTGGAGCGTGCTCGAGACGATGACCCCGTCGGAGTACCTCACCTTCCGCGGGGCGCTGGGGCGCAGCAGCGGCTTTCAGAGCTACCAGTACCGGGCGATCGAGTTCGTGCTCGGGAACAAGGACGCCAACACCCTGAAGCCGCACCTGCACGACCCGCCGCTCTACGCCTCGCTCGATGCCCGGCTGCGCCAGCCGTCGGTCTACGACGAGTTCCTGCGCTGGCTGGCGCGGCACGGCCACCCGGTGCCGAAGGAGCGGGTCGAGCGCGACTGGACCCAGCCCTACGAGCGCCACCCGGCGGTGATGCAGGTCTTCCAGCGGATCTACGAGAACACCGCCGAGCACTGGGACGCCTACGAGATGGCCGAGAAGCTGGTCGACGTGGAAGAACGATTCCTCCTCTGGCGGTTTCGTCACATGAAGACGGTGCAGCGGATCATCGGCTTCAAGCCGGGCACCGGCGGCAGCAGCGGGGTCTCGTTCCTGAAGAAGGCGCTCGACGTGACCTTCTTCCCCGAGCTGTGGGACGTTCGCACCGAGCTGCAGCCCCCGGCGGCGAAGTAACGTTTTGTCTAACTAACGGCAGCGATTAATCTAGTTTCTAAACTCCACCTCCGCCCTTACCTAGGGGGGATGGAGACGATCGGCAGCCCGTTGCTGTGGGGTGGGTTCCTCGCGTTCGTGGCGTTGATGCTCGCCCTCGACCTCGGGGTCTTTCACAAGAAGGCGCACGCGGTCGGCTTCAAGGAAGCGGCGATCTGGAGCGCGGTCTGGGTCAGCCTCTCGCTGCTGTTCAACGCTGGCCTGGCGTGGAAGTTCGGCTCGACCCGAGGGATGGAGTTCCTCACCGGCTACCTGCTGGAGAAGTCGCTCTCGATCGACAACGTCTTCGTCTTCATCGTCATCTTCTCCACCCTGAAGATCCCCGGGCCCTCGCAGCACCGGGTGCTGTTCTGGGGAATCCTCGCCGCGCTGGTGTTGAGGGCGGTGATGATCTTCGCCGGGGCGGCGCTGCTGACCCGCTTCCACTGGCTGATCTACGTCTTCGGCGCCTTCCTGATCTTCACCGGGGTGCAGCTGTACCGGCAGTGGCGCAGCGGGGCCGACGAGGGCAGCAAGCTGATCAAGCTGGCCTACAAGTACGTGCCGTCCACCCCCCACCTCCACGGGGAGCACTTCTTCACCATCGAGAACGGCAGGAGGCTGGCGACCCCGCTGTTCATGGCGCTGGTGCTGGTCGAGCTGAGCGACGTGGTGTTCGCGCTCGACTCGATCCCCGCGATCTTCGCGGTGACCACCGACCCGTTCATCGTCTTCACCTCGAACATCTTCGCGATCCTCGGGCTGCGCAGCCTCTACTTCCTGCTCTCGGGGATGGTGGACAAGTTCCACTACCTCAAGCCGTCGCTGGCCGGAGTGCTGCTGTTCGTCGGGACGAAGATGGCGCTCGCCGACGTGGTGAAGCTGCCGTCGTGGGTGTCGCTGTTGGTGATCGCCGGCCTGCTCGGAGCGGGAGTCGCCGCCTCGCTGCGCTGGGCGCCGCGGCCCGCTCCGCACCACCCCGCCTAGAAGTCCCGGCTCCACACCAGCTCGGCCCCGACGGAGGGCGCGTCCCCGGCGGTGGTCTCGAGGACCCACGACCTGGGCAGCTGGTACTCGAGCTTCGCCGCGACGGCGTTCTGCCCCTTGGCGCGATCGGCGCCGAGGTCGAGCTGGAGGCCGACGTAGGCGCGATCCGAGAGGTAGACGCCCGCTTCCAACCGCGCGTCCTGGATCCCGCTGTCCCCGGACTCGATCGACAGCACATCGAGCGGCAGGCGCTTGGCCACCAGCGTCTTGAGCTGAGAGGCGACGACCGAGCCGAGCAGGCTGGCGGCGTCGGCGCCGGACACCGAGCTGCCGCCGCCCCGCTTCAAGGTGCGCCGGCCGGTGGTGAGCAGGATGAGCAGCTCCGAGTCGGGCAGCGGCGGCTGGCTGTTGAGCCGGAGCGAGGCGTCTTTCCCCCTGCCGATCACGTTCACGTAGACGGTGACGTTCTCGCGCTCGTTGACGTGGATCGCGGTGACGTTGAGGTACGGCTGGCTGGCAATGCCGTTGAAGCGCACCTGCGAGTTCTTCTGCATGTCGAAGCGGCGGCCGAGCACGTCGACCCGGCCGCGCATCACGTTGGCTTCGCCGTAGATCAGGACCCGATCGGTGTAGTCGATGCGGAAGCCCTCGCTCAGCCCCAGCTCGAGGTTGAGGTCCGAGCTCTTCACCCACAGGTTGCGCGGAGCGTCGATCGTCACCCGAAATGCCCGGGTGGCGTCGAGCGAGGCCTGAATCGCGGCCGCGTCGGGCTTCTTCTTCCTCTTCTTCACCGGCACGCCATTGCGCACCAGCACGATGTCCGGCGGCCGCGCGAGCTCCTGGAGGTCCTTGCGCTTCACGTCGGGCAGCTCGATGTGGGCTTCGGGGATCGCCAGCCGCTGGATGTTGATCAGCCGCGGCGACGCCTCGCCCGCGACGGTCAGCCGGGCGGTCGCGATCGCCAGCAACTGGTCATCGGTGACGATCGGAAACCTGGACATCTCTCCCGCCCCGCTCAAGGTGAAGCTGCCTGGACGATCGCGCACCGCCTTGCCGGTCAGCGACAGCTTGCCTCCCCCGGCGCTCGCGACGAGCTCGTGCAGGGTGTAGCCGGCGTTGTTGCCGCTCAGCAGCAGGTGGACCTCGCGGTATTCGCCAAAGCCCGAGAGGCCCAGGCGCCCCCGGGTCCACTCCAGGGTTCCGTCGAAGCCCGGGTTTCCCAGCTCGCCGTCGACCTTCAGGTCGACCTTCAGCATCCCGGCCAGGGTCCGCACCATCGGGTGGGCGCCGGAGAAGAAGCCGACGTCGAAGTTGGCGGCGCTGACGGCCGCCTTCAGCGGCGCCTGGCGGATCGCCAGCCCCTTGCGCACCGCCGGCACCGAGATGTCGAGCTCGAGCTCGCCATTGGCGTGGAGCCGGCCGACGCTGGTGAGCGCCACCCCGAAGACGTGCTTGCGCGCGTGGTAGTCCCAGCTGAGGTTCGCCTGGCCGAGCGCGACGCTTCCCACCTTCAGCTGCTCGAGGGTGCCGCGCATCGAGCCCCTGGGCGCCGCGGCGGTGCCTCGCACCGACAGCTGGGCCTGGAGGGTGCCGGTGGGCGGCGCCTCTTCGCCCTCGACCGGCACGAAGAGGTCGGCCATCGCGACCGGCCCCAGCTCGGCGTCGACCAGCACCCCGGTTTCCATCAGCGCCGCCTCGTCGCGGACCCGCTCGAGCGGCCCGCCCATTCGCCCGGTCAGCACCAGCACCGGCCGGGTGACGCGCAGCAAGGTCAGCTTCACCCGGCTGTCGTCGCGGGTGGTGGTGAGGGTGGAAGACAGCTCGAGCGGCTGCATCCCGTCGCCCTGCAGGCCGATCACTCCCACCGTCGCCTCGAGATCCGGGTGGGTCAGCGTCCCGGTGCCGCGCGCCGTCAGGTGCAGCTTGCCCCTCAGCGGGCTCGACAGCTGCACCACCGGCCCCAGCTTCAACAGGTCGATGCCGGTGGCTTCGAGGTTCACCTCCATCGGGGTCAGCAGCCAGTTGATCCCCTTCGCCGCCGGGGCCGGGCCGTAGCGCGGGGCGGGCGGCAGGTACGCGTCGAGCAGCTGCGCGAACGTGTAGGGGACCTTCAGCTTCAGCTGGGTCAGCCCCCCGAGCGCGTTGACGGCGAGCGAGACCTCCGGGTGGTGCTCGGCGTCTGCGCCCAGCGAGAGCACCGTCCGGTCGAGAGCGATCGCCGTCGCCCCGGGGATCACCTTCCCCTTCGGCGCGCAGGGGCCGTGGCACACCCGCAGGTTGGGGCTCTCGAGCTGAAGGCTGGGCCGGGGGTGGTCGAGGGTCCCTTCGAGCTCGAGGCTGGTCGTCACTGCGCCGTCGACGGGCAGCTCGCCTCCGAACGCCATCGCCGCCCCCGACAGCTGCAGCGCGCTGGTGGTCAGCCGCACCATCACCGGCTGCGCCTTTCCCGCCTTGCGACCCAGCGGCAGCGAGAAGTCGCCCGCCAGCTGGCCCAGCGAGGTGTCGGCGGTCAGCTCGCCGTCGATCCGCTCCGCGGCGGTGTGGGTCCTGGCCACCAGGGTGATGCCGGTCAGCCCCTTGAAGGTGCCGGTGTGCCAGGCCAGCGCGAGGTCGGTCTGGAGCTTCTGGCTCGGGCCATACGCCTTCGCCGTCGCATCCACCCACCCGCCCAGCTTCAGCGCCGCGGGGACCAGCGGCCCGGGCAGGCGGGCCACGTCGAGGTGCTCCAGCTGGGCGCTCGCCAGCAGCTGGCCGGCCCGGCGACTGCCCGAGACGACGACCCGCTGATCGTCCGCGCGCAGCGCAAGCGGCTCGGCCGACACGTCGCCTTCTTCCGTCCAGCCGACATGGGCTGGAGCCTCGAGCGTCCACTGCAGCTTCGGGTACTCGAGGGTCAGCGCCGAGACGAGGAGCCCGTGGTTGTCCGGGTCGAGGGTGCCTTCGACCGACAGGCTCATTGCCAGCGTCGCCAG
>JAGSPQ010001041.1 GCA_018262385.1 Myxococcaceae bacterium
CTCTTCGCTGGCGGCGACGCACTCCTCCACCGACCACGGCGCCGCACCGGTCGAGGCCAACAGCAGGGCACTGGCCACCCAGCTCAGCGCAGGCACTCGACCTTGAACCTCTTCACCCCCGCGGCGTCGATCACGAACGGAGGGTTGCACGCGGGAGCCGGGGGAGGCGAGGGCTTCTTGACCACCACCACCGGAGTCGGAGCCGGAGCCGGGGCGGGCGGAGCGGGAGGCGCAGGCGGAAGCGGCGGCGCCTCGACCACCACCGGCTTCACCGGCAGGGCGAGCTTCCCCGCCGGCTCGAGCTGCACCGGCGCCGGCGCGCGCGCTCCCCACGCCACCGCCAGTCCGGCCACCGCCGCCAGCACCGCGCCCGCCAACCACTGGCGGGTCCGGCCGCTCTTCGGTGGCGGCACCGCCGTCGCGGCGATCGGGGCCCGCTCGAGCACCTCGAGGACCCGCGCGCGATCGGCGAGGGTGTCGGCGGCGAGCCCGCGGACCCACGCCCCCACCTCGCTCGCTCCCGCCGCGCCGCACGCCTCGAGCGCCTCGGCCATCTGCCCGGCGGAACTGAACCGGCGCTCGGGATCGCGATCCAGCACCTGATCGAGGATCGCCTGCAGCGGAGGATCTCCGGCGCCGAGGCTCTCGAGCGTCGGCACCTTGCACAGCAGCACCTTGCTCAGCAGGTCCGCCTCCGAGTTGCCCTCGAACAGCTGCCGCCCGGCCAGGCACTCCCACAGCACCACCCCGGCGGTGAACAGATCCGATCGGCGGCTGGTCTCACCGTGCACCTGCTCGGGCGCCAGGTACGACAGCTTCCCCTTGAGCGCGTCGTCCTGGGTCGCCTGCAGCCGGCCCCGCGCGCGCGCCACTCCGAAGTCCAGCACCCGGGTGACCCCGTGGACGTCGACGATGATGTTGTGCGGCGACAGATCCCGGTGCACCAGCTCGAGCGGCTGCCCGTCTTCCCCGCGCGCCTCGTGCGCCGCGTGCAGCCCGCGCAGCACCCCGCCCAGGATCGCGATCACCACTGCGCGCGGCGCCCGGCCGTTGCCTTCCCGCACCCGCTCGAGCAGGTGATCGAGCGTCTGCCCCTCGACGTACTCGAGGATCAAGAACAGCTCGTCCTCGTGCTCGACCACGTCCAGCGTCTGCACCACGTTGGCGTGGCTGACCCGCGCCGCCAGCCGCGCCTCGTCGATCAGCATCGCCCGCGACCGTGGGTTCGACGACCAGGTCTGCAGCATCCGCTTGATCGCCACCGTGCGGCGGAACCCGACCGGGCCGTTGAGCTTGCCCAGGTGCACGCTCGCCATCCCGCCGACCGCGATCGGGCCCGACATCAGATACCGCCCGATCGTGCGCGCCGGAACTTCCATCTCTTCGCTACAGCCCGTGCTTCTTGAACAGCCGGTTGATGTAGCTGCGGTCGAGGCCGGCCGCCTCGGCGAGCGTGCCGGCGTTCCGTCCCACCCGCGCGATCAGCGCCTCGAGGTACGCCCGCTCGAGGTGCTCGACCCACTGCTCGCGGATCACCTTGAACGGCACCGTCGCATCCACCCCCAGCGGCGCGGAAGGAGAAGGCGACGGGGCGCTCGGCGCCGGCGCCAGCTCGGTGCCCTTGAGCATCGCGGTCGCCCGCTCCAGCCCCAGCGCCACCACCCGCTCGGCGAAGCTGCGCAGCTGCCGCACGTTGCCCGCCCACTTCTGGGCCTTCACCAATTCGAGGGTCGCCGCGTCCACCGGCGTCGCGGTGCGGCCGCCGAGGAAGTGCGCCAGCAGCAGGGGGATGTCGCCGCTCCGCTCGCGCAGCGGAGGGACCCGCAGCGGCAGCACCGACAGCCGGAAGAACAGGTCTTCGCGAAACTGCCCCTGGGCCACCATCCGCTCGAGGTCCCGGTGGGTGGCGGTGACGAAGCGCACGTTGACCGGGCGGTACTCGGTCTCGCCCACCCGCCGCACCGAGCGCGACTGCGGCAGCTCGCCGATCTCGTCGAGGAACACCGTGCCGCCGTCCGCCGCCTCGATCGACCCCACCCGGGTGGCGGCCGCGCCGGTGAACGCTCCGCGCACGTGGCCGAACAGCTCGGCCTCGAGCAGGTTCTCGGGCAGCGACGCGCAGTCGACCACCACGAACGGCCCCGCCGATCGGCGCGAGGCGGCGTGCAGTTCCTGGGCGACCAGCTCTTTGCCAGTGCCGGTCTCGCCGTACACCAGCACCGCCGCCTCGCTGTTGGCGCACTTGGTCAGCTGCATGAACAGCTCGCGCATCGGCTCCGAGCCGCCCAGCAGCGCGCCCAACCGATCCTGCGGCCACAGCGGCACCTTGGTCGGCTGGGACTCGAAGGTGATCGTCAGCTCGGTGCCCCCGACCCGGAAGTGGCCGCCCTCTTCGAAGTGCACCCGCTCGGCCCGCACCGCCTCGAGCCAGGTCCCGTTGCGGCTGCCCAGATCGCGCAGCCGCACCCCGCGATCGTCCAGCTCCACCTCGGCGTGCAGCCGCGACACCTTGGGGTCGGCGACCACGATCGGCACCCCCTCGGCGGTGCCGATCACCATCGCCCCGGCCAGCGGCACCTTGTGCGGGCCCCGGGAGTCGGTCCACTCCAACGACGCCGAGCGCCGCAGCCGCGAGAGGTTCAGCGGGAGCCGCTGCTCGAACTCCGTATTGGGTGAGCTGGTCATCCCCTTCAAAGTCTACGACTACGCCTTCCGCGTCACCGGGTTTTGTGGTGTGTCGCACGCATGCGCTTCGACACGGACGCCATCCACGCAGGCCAGCATCCCGATCCCACCACCGGCGCCATCATGACCCCGGTGTACCTCACCTCGACCTACGTGCAGGACGGGCCGGGCGAGCACAAAGGCTACGAGTACTCCCGCACCAAGAACCCGACCCGGGTCGCGCTCGAGGGCTGCCTCGCCGCGCTCGAAGGAGCGAAGTTCGGCGCCGCGTTCGCGTCCGGCTGCGCCGCCGCCGACATGCTGATGCACCACCTCGAGGCCGGCGATCACGTCGTCTGCTCCGACGACGTCTACGGCGGCACCTTCCGCCTCTTCGACAAGGTCTTCAAGCGCCAGGGCCTGACCTTCTCGTTCGTCGATCTGTCGGATCTGTCGAACCTCGAGAAGGCGATCACCCCGAAGACGAAGATGCTGTGGGTCGAGACCCCGACCAACCCGATGCTCAAGCTGGTCGACCTCGCGCGCGCCGCCGAGATCGCCAAGAAGCACAAGCTGATCTCGGTCGCCGACAACACCTTCATGACGCCGTACTTCCAGCGGCCGCTCGACTTCGGCTTCGACGTCGTCACCCACTCGACGACCAAGTACCTCAATGGTCACTCCGACGTGGTCGGCGGCTTCGTCTGCACCTCCAACCAGGAGCTCGCGGACAAGATGTACTTCCTCCAGAACGCGATCGGCGGCGTCGCCGGCCCGATGGACTCGTTCCTCGTGCTGCGCGGAGTGAAGACCCTCCACGTCCGGATGGATCGCCACGAGAAGAACGCCGCCAGGATCGCCGCGTACCTCCAGACCCACGCCAAGGCGACCAAGGTGAACTGGCCGGGGCTCGAGACCCACCCCCAGCACAAGCTGGCGCGCAGCCAGATGAAGGGCTTCGGCGGGATGATGACCTTCGACATCAAGGGCGGCCTCGAGGCGGCGCGGAAGTTCCTCAAGCACACCCGGGTGTTCTCGTGCGCCGAGTCGCTCGGCGGCGTCGAGTCGCTGATCGAGCACCCGGCGATCATGACCCACGCGTCGATTCCGAAAGAGAACCGCGAGAAGCTCGGCATCACCGACGGGCTGATTCGCCTCTCGGTCGGGAT
>JAGSPQ010000292.1 GCA_018262385.1 Myxococcaceae bacterium
GATCGAGGTTCGATCTCGGCCTCGGTCGAGAACGCGCGGATCGACCGCGAGCGACAGGACGCCGAGCTGCGGCACCAGCAGGCCCGGGTGACCTTCGAGCTCGAGAACGCGATCACCGAGCTCGAGCTCAACCTGCGGTTGCTCTCGCTGGCGACCAAGCGGGTCGAGCTGGCCGAGCTGAAGCTCGGCGCCCAGAATGACAAGTACAAGAACGGGATCTCGACCCTCGCCGACGTGGTGCGGTTTCAGCGCGAGCTCGACGACGCGCTGATCGCCTCGCAGCGGGTGATTCGCGCGGTGCACGTCGGCCACGCGAAGCTGCTCTCGACCCAGGGCACCCTGGCCCAGAGCGTCGGCGTGGGGGTCCCGTGACGGCCCACATCGCGCTCACCGGCATCACCAAGACCTACCGCCGCGGCGCGGACGAGGTGCCGGTGCTCAACGGAGTGGACCTCGAGATCCAGCGCGGCGAGCGGGTCGCAATCATGGGCCGCTCGGGCTCGGGCAAGTCGACGCTGCTCAACATCCTCGGCTGCCTCGACGAGCCGTCGTCCGGCGGCTACCTGCTCGACGGGGTCGACGTCGCCCACCTGCCGGACGACGACCTCTCGAAGGTGCGCAACCGGACCTTCGGGTTCGTCTTCCAGGCCTTTCACCTGCTCAAAGGGATGACGATCGTCGAGAACGTCGAGCTGCCGATGGAGTACTCGAACGTCTCGGAGAAGGACCAGCGCCACCGCGCGCTCGAGCTGCTCGAGCTGGTCGGCCTCGGGCACCGGGTCTCGCACCGGCCCAGCGAGCTGTCGGGCGGCGAGCGCCAGCGGGTGGCGATCGCGCGCGCTCTCGCCAATCGCCCGTCGATCCTGCTCGCCGACGAGCCGACCGGGGCGCTCGACACCAGGGCCCAGGTGGCGATCCTCGAGCTGCTGACGCAGATCCACGCCTCGCTCGGAACGACGATGATCATCGTCACCCACGATCCGAAGGTGGCCGAGGAGCTCGGCGACCGTACGATCCGGATCTCCGACGGGCGGGTCGAGACGTGAGCGCCCGGGGCTGCGCGCTCGCGGTGGTGCTGCTCGCCGGTTCCGCGGGGGCGGCCGACGACGCGCCCGAGCTGTTCCAGGGCTTCCTCGTCGCCGCCAGCGCCAGCGACGTCTACGCCCCCGAGTTCTCCTTCCGGGTCGGCGGCTGGAACTCGAACTGGGGCCGCTGCAAGATCCTCGAGCTGGCTCCGGACGGCAAAGAGGTCAAGGCCGGCGCGGTGATCGCCCGCTTCGAGTTCGGCGCCCGCGATGCGCTGCCGTGGATCAACGATCGGATCCGCCGGGTCTCGGCCGAGGCCAACGAGAGCCGGATTTCCGGCGAGCAGGCGCTGGAGACGCTGGCGATCGAGCAGCGCCGAAAAGAGATCGAGTCGCGGCTGGCGGGGATCGACCTGGGCAAGGAGCGCGCGATCTCACGCCGCGCCGCCGACCTCTACCGGATCGTCCAGAAGCTGGCCGAGTTCGAGGTCGACGCCGCCTCGCAGCGCCTGACGGCGATCACCCGCTCGAAGGGCGCCGAGCTGGAGTTCCACGAGCGGGCGGTCGCGCACAGCAACGAGGATCTCAAGCGCTACAGCTTCTACGAGAAGCGGTTCCAGGTGCTCGCGCCCCGCGATGGGGTGGTGCGCCACGCGTTCAACCCCCGCGAGCGGCGCAAGGTCCAGAAGGGCGACGCGCTCGAGTCGGGCCAGCGAATCGTGGCGCTGGCGACCGACGCCACCCTGGCGGTGAAGTTCTTCGTCCCCGAGCATCGGATGAGCGAGCTGCGGGAAGGCCTGGAGATCACCGTCCAGACCCAGGCCTCGGGCGAGGAGCACCAGGCGGTGGTGCGCGGCATCGACTTCTTTCCTCAAGAGGTCGGCTTCCTGATGGAGAACGAGGCGCTGCCCAACGCCCGCGAGAAGGCCTTCGCGGTGAAGGCGGTCTTCGCGGCCAGCCCGGCGGGGATGGCGGCCGGCTCCGAGGTGAAGGTCAAGGTGAAGTCCCGATGATCAAGAAGAGCCACTTCCGCCGCAGCCTGGTTCAGTTCCGGACCCACCCGCTGCGCACCGCGCTCGCCCTGCTGGGGATGGTGCTGGGCGTCAGCTCGGTGGTGGGGATGGTCTCGATCGGGGAAGGCGCTCAGCGCGAGATCATCGCCAGCATCGAGGCGCTCGGGGGCGACGTCGTCCACATCAAGGCCAAGGACATCCCCGACGAGCGGATCACCGAGATCGTCAACGACTCGCGGGGGCTCAACCGCAACGACATCCTCGCGCTCCAGGCGACGGTGCCCGGGCTGGGCGAGAGCACCTATGCCCGGTGGACCAACCTCGGGGTCAGCGATCTTCCGACCGCGACCTACAACGTGAAGATCGTCGCCGCCGAGCCGAGGCTGTTCGAGATCCACAAGCTCAAGGTGGTGCAGGGCCGCGCGCTGCAGCAGCTCGATCAGCAGTTCCAGCGCAAGGTGGTGGTGCTCGGCTCCGAGCTGGCCGCGCGCGCGTACGCCGGCAACGCGCTCGGGAAGCGGATCCGCCTGGGCTATGCGTACTTCGAGGTGGTGGGCGTGCTGGCGGCGAAGAAGTCGGGCGGAGATCTGCCGCTCGATCCCGAGCTGTACAACCGGTCGGTGATCGTCCCCTACAACACCGCGATCGAGGAGATCGCCGTCGCCGACGCCTACAAGGAGCTCGACGTGATCTCCTTCCGGGTCGAGAGCCTGGGCCAGACGTTGATCGCCAAGCGGGCGATCGGCCCGGTGCTCAAGGCGCTCCACGGCGGAGTGACCGACTTCGAGATCATCGCCCCCGAGGAGATCCTCGAGAAGAAGCGGTCGACCCAGGCGATCCTGAACGTGGTGCTGATCTCGATCGCCGCCATCTCGCTGATCGTCGGCGGGATCGGAGTGATGAACATCATGCTCGCCAACATCATGGAGCGGATCTCGGAGATCGGCCTGCGCCGCGCGGTCGGCGCCAGCCGCAGGGAGATCCGCAACCAGTTCCTGATCGAGTCGGTGATCATCTGCTTCGTCGGCGGAGCGATCGGCGTCGTCTTCGGCTTCGTGATCTCCTTCCTCGTCGGCTGGGGCTTCGACCTTCAGGTCGCCTTCGCGTGGGAAGCGATGGTGGTCTCGTTCGGGCTCTCGGTCGCAGTCGGAGTGGTGTTCGGCAGCTGGCCGGCGATCCGCGCCTCGCAGGTCAACCCGGTGGAGGCGCTGCAGCATGGCTGAGCTGAAACTCCCCCTCGCGCTCGGCGCGGTGCTGCTCGCCGCCGGCTGCGCCGCCAAGGCCGACCCGGGCGCGATCACCGTCGAGGTCACCCGGGGCGATCTGATCTTCGCCACCAGCTTCTACGGCGAGATCGAGGCAAAGGAGAGCCACCCGATCTTCGTGCCTGAGTTCCGCAACACCTGGCAGATCACGGTGCAGACGGTGGTGCCCGACGGCACCCGGGTGAAGAAGGGCGAGGTGGTGCTCGCCTTCTCCAAGGGGACCTTCGAGGAGGACCTGCGCGAGAAGGTCAGCGAGCTGGCGGTCGCCGAGGCGAACCTGCGGAAGGTCACCGAGCAGAACGGCGACGAGCGGGTCACCCGGACGCTGGCGATCCAGCGCGCGACGATGGGCGTCGAGCTGGCGAAGCTGGGGGTGGTCGAGGGGGTGAACCTGATCTCGAAGCTCGACCTCGAGAAGGCGCGCATCGATCTGGCCCGGGCCGAGCTGCAGCTGGAGCTCGAGAAGAAGGCGCTCGCCTCCTTCGAGCGCAAGCGCACCGCCGCGCTGGAGGTCGAACGGCTGAAGGTCGAGGCGGTCTTCAACAAGCAGAACGAGATCCGCAGCCAGCTCGAGCTGATGGAGGTGAAGGCCCCCGCCGACGGCGTGCTCTACGCGCCCTACACCCGGCTCAACTGGGTGATGGCCAAGGTGGCGCCCGGGAAGGTGGTCCGCCCGGGGGACAAGATCCTCGAGATCCCCGAGCTCGACAGCTTCAAGGCGGTCATCTACGTGCGCCAGCGCGACGCCACCCTGGTGCGAATCGGGGACGAGGCGAGCGTGGTCCCGACGATGTTTCCCGACCGCAAGCTGAAGGGAAAGATCGTCAGCAAGGACGACTTCGCCACCACCCGCAACGAGCGCACCGGCTCGTCGGGCCCGCAAGGAACGCTGAAGGAGATGCGGGTGGTGCTCGACCTCGAGCAGACCGATCAGCCGCTGCGCCCCGGCGGCACCCTGCGCGCCGACGTCTCGACCGTGCTGGCGAAGGACGTGGTGATCGCCCCGCTCGCCGCGCTCAAGGAGATCCCCGGCGGCCACACCGCGACCTTGAAGAGCGGCAAGGCGGTCAAGGTGAAGGTCGGGCAGACCTCGCCCACCCACGCCGAGATCCTCGAGGGGTTGTCGGCCGGGGACAGCCTGCGGCTCGAGTAGCGGTGCCTTGACGAAAGTGGTGGGTGGGTGGAAGTAAGCCGGCGCAGCCTCCCCTTCCGGAATCGAACCCATGCGCCTGCGCTCTCTGGTCTGTCTCGTCCTCCTCGCCTCGCCCACCCCGGCCCTGGCCGACGAGGGGATGTGGACGTTCAACCACTTCCCTGCCGAGAAGGTGAAGTCGAAGTACGGCTGGTCACCCACCCAGGAGTGGCTGGATCACGTCCGGCTGGCCTCGGTGAAGATCGCCGCCGGTTGCTCGGCCAGCGTGGTCTCGCCCGAAGGCCTGGTGCTGACCAACCAGCACTGCGCCCGCTCGTGCCTCGCCCAGCTGTCGACCCCGAAGCAGGACCTCGTCAAGGCCGGCTTCTACGCGAAGACGCTCAAGGACGAGGTGAAGTGCCCCGAGGTCGAGATGAACCAGTTGCTCGAGATCACCGACGTGACCCGGGCCGTTCAGGACGCGACCCGGGGCGTCGAGGAGTCGAAGTTCAACGCCGTCCAGCGCTCGAAGATCGCCGAGATCGAGAAGGCGTGCGCGACCAGCGACGAGGTGCGGTGCGACGTCGTCTCGCTCTACCGGGGCGGCAACTTCGACCTCTACAAGTACCGCCGGTTTCAGGACGTGCGGCTGGTCTTCGCTCCGGAGTTCGAGGCCGCCTTCTTCGGCGGCGACCCCGACAACTTCACCTTCCCCCGCTACGCGTTCGACATGTCCTTCCTGCGGATCTACGGCGCGGATGGCAAGCCGGCGAAGGCCGAGCACTACCTGCAGTGGTCGAAAGAGAACGCGAAGGAAGGCGATCTGACCTTCGTCCCGGGCAACCCGGGCGGAACCAGCCGGCTTCTCACCATCGCCCAGCTCGAGGCGATTCGCGACGTGACGCTGCCGATCACGATGATCCGGCTGGGCGAGCTGCGCGGGCTGCTCACCGAGTACGGCAACCGCGGCGTCGAGCAGCGGCGCCACAGCCTCGCGCTGCTGTTCAGCGTCGAGAACTCGCTCAAGGCCTACCGCGGCCGGCACGGCGCGCTCGCCGACCGGAAGTTCTTCGGCTCGAAGGTCGCCGCCGAAGCGGCCTTCAAGGCGAAGATCGCCGCCGACCCGAACCTGAAGAAGACCTACAGCGGGGTATGGGACGCGGAGGACCTCGGCGCCGACCACCCGGCGGTGAAGCAGGTGTTCGGCAAGCGCAGCCCGGAGGAGATCGCCCGGGAGGTGGTCAAGAACACCCGGCTCAAGGACGTGAAGCTGCGCACCGAGCTGTTCGCCGACGGCAAGGGCAAGGAGAAGGTCGACGCCTCGAAGGATCCGCTGATCCTGCTGGCGAAGGCGATCGACCCGGCCGCGCGCGCCGAGCGCAAGAAGTGGGAAGACGAGATCGAGGGCCCGCAGAAGAAACAGGGCGAGCAGCTCGCCAAGGCGTACTTCGCCGTCTACGGGACGAGCACCTACCCCGACGCGACCTCCACCCT
>JAGSPQ010000293.1 GCA_018262385.1 Myxococcaceae bacterium
GCGGACATTCAAAACTGACGCGCGCGATTTGTTTCGCGCCCGGGCCCGATTCGACTCGCGCCGGGCCCCTGGGCGGCGCCGGGGGCCGCTGGGTTGGCGCTGGCCGGGCGGATGCAAAACTGAAGCTCCATGCAGACCTTTCCGATGACCCGCGACCGCTTCCACCTCCTCACCCCGCTGATCGTCTCGCCGCTGCTGCTGGCGGCGCTGGCCGGGACCCGCCGCGCCCCACCGGGCTGGCTCGGCCCGGCCGCCACCCTGCTGGTCGGCGCCGGGCTGGGGATCACCGGGCTGATGGCCCCCCGGGCGGTGCGGCTGACCCCCGACGCGCTGGTGATCGAGCGGTTCTGCTGGCCGGCCTTTCGCGTTCCGCTCTCCAGCCTCGAGCGGGTGAGCCGGGGGCCGGACGCAAAGCTGGCGGGCGGGGTGCTGCGAATTGCAGGCGTCGGCGGCTGGTTCTGGTCGGGCGGCCTGTTCTGGGTGAAGGGGGTGGGGAAGGTCCGCGCCTGGCTGACCCGGCTGGGCCCGACGGTGCTGCTGACGCGGAAGGCGGGCCTGCCGATTCTGCTCGGGGTCGACGACGCAGACGGGTTGCTCGACGCGCTGCGCGCGCTAAAGGGAGGGTGAGTGGGCTCTCCGATGCAACCCAGTGAGGAGTTGGTGGTGCACGGGCGCCGGGTGGCCCGCGCGATCCTCGCCGGGTTCGACAAGCACTACCGGCTGTTCCGGGCGATGAGCGCCACCGCCAAGGAGCGCTTCGAGCGCGGCGACTGGCACGAGATCAGGGAAGCCCACCGCACCCGCATCGACCTGTACGCCACCCGGGTGGTGGAGGCGGTGACCACCCTCAAGGAGAACTTCCCCGACGGCCTGGGCGACACCGCGTGGCCGACGATCAAGCACGCCTACATCGAGCTGCTGTTGGGCCACCAGCAGCCCGAGCTGGCGGAGACGTTCTTCAACTCGGTCGCCTGCCGGGTCCTCGACCGCACCTACTTCCACAACCAGTACATCTTCTGGAGGCCGTCGGTCTCGACCGAGCACATCGAGGGGGTGCAGCCGACCTACCGCAGCTACTACCCGTCGAGCGGCGGGCTGAAGGCGGTGCTGCGGGCGATGGTGGCGGATCTGAAGCTGGCCAACCCCTGGGAGGATCTCGACCGCGACCTCGAGGCGATGAGCCGCTCGCTCTGGGAGTTCCTGCCCCGCCCGGCCGAGGCCCACCCCGAGGTGCAGCTGCAGGTGCTCTCCTCGCTGTTCTACCGGAACAAGGCCGCCTACCTGGTCGGCCTGGTCGCCAACGGCCCGGAGAGCACCCCGTTCGCGATCCCGATTCTCCACAACGGCGTCCACGCGCTGTACCTCGACGCGGTGCTGCTGCGGCGGGCCGAGCTGGGGACCCTGTTCTCGCTCGCCCGGGTGTACTTCATGGTCGACATGGAGGTCCCCTCGGCCTTCATCTCGTTCCTGAAGACGATCTTCCCCGACAAGCCGGCGGCCGAGCTCTACATCTCGGTCGGCCTCGCCAAGCAGGGCAAGACGCTCTTCTACCGCGACCTGTTCGAGCACCTGAAGCACTCGACCGACAAGTTCGTCGCCGCGCCAGGGGTGAAGGGGATGGTGATGCTGGTCTTCACCCTGCCGTCCTTCCCCTACGTCTTCAAGATCATCCGCGATCACTTCGAGCCGCCGAAGACGACCGACCGCGCCCACGTCGAGGAGCAGTACCGGCAGGTGAAGCTGGGAGACCGGGTGGGGCGGATGGCCGACACCCTCGAGTTCTCGGACGCGGCGTTTCCGTTGAGCCGCTTCGAGCCCGCGCTGCTGGAGGAGCTCGAGCAGAAGGCGGCGACGATGCTCGAGCGGCACGAGGACAAGCTGATCATCAAGCACCTCTACATCGAGCGCCGGCTGATGCCGCTCGACCTGTTCCTGCTCCACACCGACGAGGCGGGGCTGCGCCAGGGCCTGCGCGAGTACGGCAACGCGATTCGCGAGCTGGCGGGGGCGAACATCTTTCCCGGCGATCTGCTGTTGAAGAACTTCGGCGTCACCCGGTTCGGGCGGGTGGTGTTCTACGACTACGACGAGATCTCCCCGCTGGAGCAGATCACCTTCCGCCGGCTGCCGACCCCGCGCGACGACGACGACGAGCTGCGGGCCGAGCCCTGGTTCTTCGTCGGCCCCAACGACGTCTTCCCCGAGGAGTTCGCGAACTTCATCTTCCCCACCGAGCAGATGCGTCAGATCTTTCTCGAGGACCACGCCGACCTGTTCACCCCCGAGTTCTGGCTGCGGCTGCAGGCGCGGCTCAACGCGGGGGAAGTGCTCGACGTGTTTCCCTACCCGCTCTCGCGCCGCTTCCCCCACCCGCACCGCGAGGCCCCGGTCACCTTCGCATCCGAGTCCGCTGGCTGAGGAACAGGTTGACCGGGGCGACCCGATCGATCCGCCGCTCGAGCGCGTCGATCTCCTTCATGAACACCCGGGTCCACAGCAGGACCTCGGCCTTGTCTTCGTCGAAGTCCCGGCGCTGGTCGCGCAAGACGCCAATCGACAGGGTGGTGGTGCTGTGGACCTGCTCGAGCCAGCGCAGGTGCGGCTCGAACTGGGCGCGATCGCGGGCGCTCAGCTGCTCGCAGCGCGCGCGCAGCTTCCCGGCGCGGTGGTGGAGCAGCGCGACCTGCTCGGCGGCGACCGAGGCGGCGAGGTCCCGCTCCGACAGCCGGGCGGTGATCGAGTCGATCAGCGCGTGGGTCTCTCGCACCAGCTCCTCGCGCGTCTTCTGCGTCCCGTCAGGCGGCGGGGCGGCCACCGCCCCCGGGGCGACCGCGCACCCGGCGAGCAGGAGGTGACCGAGCAGCGCGAGACGGAGGGGGCTCATGGACGGGGCGAGGGTTGCGACCGCCGTGCCGCGCGCACCCGTTCGCGCCAACTCCGCGCCACCCGGTAGCGCGGGCGGCAGGTGGTGAGGCGGATTGCCTCACCGTTACCTGATCGCCACGGGCCGCCGCGCAAATGAGGAGGGCGATCGCACCAACTGCGGGCCGGTTACCAACGCCCACCGGGGGTGCAAAAACTGAAGGCCGCCCCCTCGCGGAAGCGGCCTTCGTGCTGTTGAAGCAGGCTGACGACGTTGGTCGTGCGATGAAGAAAATGAGAGCCACCAGGTGAACGAGCGGTGTTGCGGGCTCTCAACTAAAGAAGGCGGCCCGGCACCGAACTGGGCACCGAGCCGCGGGTCTTCAGACTACCTGCACAACGAACTGCTGAAGTGGTGGGGGGGAACCGCCTTCAACCCGACTCGTCGCGCTGTCCTCTCTAAGAGCATGTCGCATGCCAGCGCTCCAACCCAGTCGAATCAGTAACATTTCGGTGGGTTAGGTTTACGTCGCCAACCCAAATACCTTGCAGCCCTGAAACGATTTCATTTCTGAAATGAAATCTGGATTGGATCAGGGCGGCTCGGGGATGGTGGTCTTCAGCTCCAGCCGCTTCATCTTCCGCCACAGGGTGGTGGCTGAGATTCCGAGCTGTTCGGCGACGTGGGCCAGATCGTCGGGAGACTTCTCCAGTGCGGCCGAAATCGCCCGCCGCTCGGCGTCGTTGACCGCGTCGGCGAGGGTCCCGGAAGCGAGCGGCAGCTCGGCGGTGGGGGTGGAGCGGCCCGCCAGCAGCCCGGCCCCGTCGTGGCGGGCGGCCCGGGTGCGCAGGGGGAAGTCGATCGGGGTCAGCTCCTCGGTCTCGCTCAGCGCGGCGGCCTGCTCGACCAGGTTCTCCAGCTCGCGGACGTTGCCGGGGAAGTCGTGCTTCATCAGGTGCTCGACCGCGTTCTGCGACAGCCGGTGCTTGCGGACGTTGCGCTCGTTGGCCCGCATCAGGAAGTGCTCGGCCAGCACCGGCACGTCGTCGAGCCGGTCGCGCAGCGGCGGGACGGTGAGGCTGACCACGTTGAGCCGGTAGAAGAGGTCCTGGCGGAAGCGCTTCTCGGCCACCTCGCGCTCGATGTCCCGGTTGGTGGCGGCGACGGTGCGGACGTCGACCTTGATCGAGCTGCTCTCGCCGACCCGGCGCACCTCGCCTTCCTGGAGCACCCGCAGCAGCTTGCTCTGGAAGCTCATCGCCGTCTCGGTCACCTCGTCGATGAACAGGGTGCCGCCATGCGCCTCTTCGAACAGGCCGCGGCGGGCCTTCACCGCGCCGGTGAACGCGCCCCGGGCGTGGCCGAACAGCTCGCTCTCGAGCAGGCTCTCGGTGATCGCCGCGCAGTTGACCGGCACGAAGGGGTTGGCCTTGCGGCGCGAGAGGGTGTGGACCGCGCGGGCGACCAGCTCCTTGCCGGTGCCGGACTCGCCGGTAATCAGCACCGTGGCGTCGGAAGGAGCGACCCGCGACAGCCGGCTGATCAGCTCGCGCATCGGCTGGCTGCGGCCGACCAGCGAGGAGAGGCCGTGGCGCTGGTTGAACTCGCCGGCGAAGAGGTCGACCTGGGACAGCAGGTACGCCCGCTCGAGCGCCTTCTGGACCCGGTGGACGAGCTCGCCTTCCTTGAACGGCTTGGTGATGTAGTCGTAGGCGCCCCGCCGCATCGCCTCGACCGCCGACTCGATCGACCCGTAGGCGGTCATCACGATCACCTGGGCGTGGGGCACCACCTCCAGCGCCCGCTTGAGCAGGGTGAGCCCGTCGATCGGCTCCATCTTCAGGTCGGTGAGCAGCAGATCCACCGGGCGCGCCGCCAGCATGGTGAGCGCCTCTTCGCCGCCGGCGGCCTCTTCGACCTGGTAGCCCTCGGCCCGCAGCAACATCGCGGTGGTCGCCCGCATGTTGCGCTGGTCGTCGACGACCAGCACCTTGCCCTTCGATTCTGGACTCTGGGGATCCATGGCGGTGGCCTTCAAACCAGTATGCGCGGTCAGCCCTTCTTGCGCAGCACCCGCTTTTCACCCACCCGCAGGGTGACCTTCTGGGCGTCAAAGTACTCCGCCAACGGAATCAGAAATTTTCGCGACAGCCCGGTCAGCTCCTTGAACTGCTGGGTGGTGATTTCCTGCTGCGCCTTGAGGTGGTTCACCAGCCGATCTTCCAGCGCCTTGAGCGCCGCCGAGGAGAACCACAGCTCTCCCGCCCGGGCGACCTGCCCTTGCGAGGTCAGCACCTTGAGCAGCTCGAGCGCCCGCGCCTCGGGGACCCCGAGCGCGGCGGCCAGCTCGGCCAGCAGCGGGGGCTGCAGGCCCGCCTGGTCCAGCCGCTCGAGCAGCCGCTGCCGGTCGTCCCCCGCCCGGCCGGCCAGCGCCCGCCTGCGGCCCTTGAGCCGGGCCAGCTCGCCGTCGACCTCCAGCCGGCCCGCGTCGACTCCGCTGGTCAGCAGCCGGGCGAAGCTGCGCTCGTGGGGCACCCCCAGCCGCTGGCGCAGCTCCTCGCGCGGCATCCCGTCCTGCTCTGGCTGCTGCTGGTGGAAGGCCTCGAGCAGGGCGGTGGCGCGGGCCCCCATCCCGGCGAAGACGTCGGCCCCGAGGAAGCGGCGGGCCTCCTTGTCCACCAGCACCAGCCGGCCCCGGGCGGCGCCGGTCTCCAGCACCCGCGCCAGCTC
>JAGSPQ010001042.1 GCA_018262385.1 Myxococcaceae bacterium
CCGCCGGTGCCTCCGCTGCCAGAGCAACCGACCAGTGCCACTGCGACCAGACCCGCCACCACGAAGCGATAGGAGAAGACGTTCACGAAAAGGCCCCCTGCGAAAAGAAAGAAGGGTGCGGCTCTAGGACAAGAATTGTCCTCGCACAAGCCACCTGCAGTTCACACCCCGGCGAGGGCCCAGGCCCGGCGCACGTAGACCGGGATCATCTCGCGGCGCCAGGCGGGGTCGACGTTGATGTTGGTCAGCGGGTGGCACTGCTTCTGGGCCTGGGTGGCCAATTCGCCGATCGTCTGCGCGTCGAGCGCGCGCCCGACGAAGGCCTCGAGCCGCTTCACCGGGTGCGGGCGGGCGGCGAGGGCCGAGATCACCATCTTCACGTCGGTGATCTTCCCCGCCGGGTCCAGCTGGGCGGCGACCGCGACGCAGAGCGCGGGGTAGTCGATCGCGGCCCGGATCCGCAGCTTGAGGTAGGCGGCGACCCGCTTCCCGGTGGCCCTGGGGATCCGCACCTCGACCAGCAGCTCGTCGGGGGCGATCACGGTGTTGGCGATCCCGTCGGCGACGTAGAAGTCGTCGAGCTTCAGCACCCGCTCGCCCCGGGGCGAGGCCAGCTTCACCGTCGCGTCGAGGGTGATCAGCACCGGAGCGGAGTCGTTGCTCGCCGCGGCGACGCAGTTCTTCCCGCTCTTCACCACGTGGCAGACGGTGCCGTCCTTCTTCAGGCAGTAGCCGAGCGGTCTTCAGGCTCGGGAACAGGCGCCCTACCCGCTCGTCGCGCTCGAGGTCGGCGACGGTCACCATCGGGCCGACGATCAGCGCGTCGGCTTCCTCGCGGATCGCGTGGAGGGCGGCGATCTCTTTCAACCCGATCACGTGCTCGGGGGTGAAGAGCCGGTGTTTCATGTTGGGGACCAGATCGGTCCCGCCGGCGATCAGCTTCGCCTTCGCCCCGTGCTGCTGCAGCAGGGCCAGCGCCTGGGCGACGGTGGTGGGCGCGTGGTAGCTGAAGGCAGGCAGGGTCAGCACGTCTTCCCCTTCAGCGCCTTGAGCAGCGTCCCGGGGTGAAACGGCAGCGTGGTGAGCCGCACCCCGACCGCGTCGAAGATCGCGTTGCTGATCGCGGGGATCGCCGGGTGGAGCGGACCTTCGCCCGCCTCCTTCGCTCCGTGTGGCCCGTTGGGATCGTTGGACTCGACGATCAGGCTCTGGATCTCGGGGGTGTCGAGGGTGGTGGGGATCCGGTAGTCGAGCAGCGAGGGCCCGCGGTGGAGGCCCGACGGCAGGTAGGTCATCTCCTCCATCGCCGCTTCGGCGTAGCCCATGTAGACGCTGCCCTCGATCTGCCCCTCGACCAGGGTGGGGTTGATCGCCTTGCCGCAGTCGTGGGCGGCCCACAGCTTCTCGACCCGCCAGATCCCGGTCTCGACATCGACCGCCACCTCGGCGACGTGGGCGGTGAAGCTGTAGGCGGGCGAGGCGCCGATGGTGCCGCCGCGGTAGTCACCGCCGAGCTTCTTGGTGCGGTAGCTGCCGGTGGAGCCGAGGGTGCCGAACTTCGCCTCGGTCAGCTGCACCGCGTCGCGAAAGGACATCCGCTGGTCGGCGCCCGGGCCGCTGATCGTGCCGAGCTGGCCGTCGACGGTGGAGGGCTCGACGCCCCACTGCTCGCCCACCGCCGCCGAGATCTGCGCCCACAGCCGCTGGCCAGCCTCGACGCAGGCGATCCCGACCATGAAGGTGCCGCGGCTGGAGTAGGCGCCCATGTCGACCGGGGTGAGATCGGTGTCGCTCACCACCACGTGGCAGTCGCGCGGGTCGCAGCCGAGCTCCTCGGCGATCAGGTAGGCGGGCAG
Source organism: Myxococcaceae bacterium (assembly GCA_018262385.1). Lineage (GTDB taxonomy): Bacteria > Myxococcota > Myxococcia > Myxococcales > Myxococcaceae > JAGSPQ01. The sequence continues at coordinate 1,857 of JAGSPQ010001042.1, forward strand.
CGAGTTGGTGCCCTGCCCGATGTCGGAGGCGCCGGAGAAGATCGTCACCTTCCCCGAGCGGTCGAGCTTCACCTGGATCCCCGACTGCGGCATCTCGTTCGGGTAGATCGGGTAGGCGGTGCCCGAGATGTACATCGAGCCGGCGACGCCCAGGCCGCGGCCGTGCCCAAGCTTGCCCTTGCGCTGCTTCCAGCCGCTGGCGCTCTCGACCTTCTCCAGGCACTGGAGGAACCCGTTGGAGGTGATCTGCTGCCCGTTCACCGTCTGCACGTTCTCGCCGACGAAGTTGCGCCGGCGGACCTCGATCGGATCGAGCCCCAGCTTCTGGGCGGCCATGTCGAGCGCGACCTCGAAGGCGAAGCGGGGCTGGACGCTGCCGTGGCCGCGCTTGGGGCCGCAGGGCGGCTTGTTGGTGAAGACCCGGGTGGAGTCGAAGCGGTAGGTGCCGAACGCGTAGGGCCCGGTGAGCAGCTGGCCCGAGTAGTAGGCGGTGACGAGGCCGAAGCTCGAGTAGGCGCCGCCGTCGATCAGGATCTTCGAGTCGACCGCGTCGATCTTCCCTTCCGCCGAGAGGCCGACGGTGAACTTCAGCTTCATCGGGTGGCGGCCGCGGTGGGCGAAGAAGACTTCCTCGCGGGTGAAGAGGCACTTCACCGGGCGGCCGGTCTTGATCGCCAGGGCGCAGACGACGAACTCGAGCGAGAACGGGTC
>JAGSPQ010000294.1 GCA_018262385.1 Myxococcaceae bacterium
GGCGGCGGGCTGCGCGACCTCGAGCGGAGCGACGGGGCAGGGTGGCGCCGGCTTCCACGACGCGGCGGTGAAGGCCCCGGGCGTGCCGGCCGAGGCGCTGTTCGAGCTGTGCTGGCCGGAGGACGCGGCGGCGCAGCAGCGGGTCAGCCTCGTCACCCTCGCCAACGCGCAGGTGATGTTCGAGGCGCAGGACGGGGCGAGCAACTCGACCGCGCGCTGCATCCGCGAGATCGCCACCAGCCATCCGGGCAAGCAGCCGGCCGGCGAGGTGAAGGTGGCTCCGCCGGGCAAGCGCCCCTCGGGCTGGGTGGCGCTGGCCTACGTGCAGCTGCTGTCGCCCGCCCGGTTTGGCCCCGAGCGGGGCGTGCTCGAGCCGGCGCCGCTGGTCCGCGCCTGCCTGTCGCACCGGGACGCGCCGAGGGCCGGGGTGCGGTTCGCCGTCTCGATGGATCCCGCGCTGAAGGTGCGGCTCGAGTCGCCCGACGGGTTCAGCCAGCCGCCGCTGACCGACAGCGAGCGGTGCCTCGAGGCGGTGCTCGGCGCGACGGTCTGGCCGAACACCCGCAGCTTCAAGCTCGACTTCAGCGCTCCCGATCTTTCGGGGACGGCGGCGAAGGGCGAGGTGGGCCACTACTTCGGCCCCGAGGGGGCGGCGGTGCAGGCGCTCGATCCGGTGAAGGTGAAAGAGGCGATCTCGATGGGTGGGCCCGCGGTGGGCGCCTGCTGGGAGTCGGCGCTGGCTCGCCGGGCGGGCCTGTCGGGCGGACGCAGCGTGCGGCTGCGGGTCGACGAGGCGGGCGCGGTGAGCCACGTCTGGGTGCTTGGCAACGTCAGCGCCGAGCCCACCACTGCCGCCGACTACCTGCTCGACCTCTGCCTGGTCGAGGCCGTCCGCCAGCTCCACTTCCCCGCGGGGGCGGCCGGAGACGGCGTCTACTCCTGGATCTTCGCCGAGCGCCGGTGAGCCGGCTCGCCTCGCTCACCAACCCAGGGGTGGGGGCCGGCGCCCTCGTTCGGCCAGTTTACTTAATTAAGTAAACTGGCTCGCCGACCCCGCCGGCGGGGCCCGGGCGAAGGCCTTCGAGTGGCCTGGAGGAACACGTCGGTGGAGTCCCCAGGAATCCGGTTGAGGACGGGTCAACCCGGCTCGGGCCTCGAGCGCCTCAAGCCCAGCTCGGTGATCACCTCGTCCATCCGCACGTCGTGCGGCTCGGTCGGCAGCCAGTCGACCAGGCAGCACTCGAAGGTGAGCCCGACCTTCGGCGCGGGCCGGGCGTGGATCAGCGTCGAGTCGTAGTAGGCGGCCCCGCGGCCGAGGCGATCGCCCGCCGGGGTGAAGCCGACCCCGGGAACCACCCAGAAGTCGATTTCGTCCAACTTGGCGGCGGGCGCGCCATCGGGCGGCTCGAGCAGCTGGTACTTCCCCCGCGGCACCAGCTCGGCCGGAGAGCCGACCCAGTGGAAAGACAGCACCTTCGAGCCCTGGGTCACCCGGGGGAGGCAGATCCGGTGGCCGGCCCACAGCCGGTCGGTGGAGACCTCGAACTGCTGGCCCTGGTAGAGGGCGACCGTCCGGGCGGCCTGGAAAGACGCAAGGGCGGCGAGGCCTCGCTGCGCCTCACCGCCCTTCGCCTTCACTTCCTCGGCAGTCAGCGCCCGGCGACGACCTTCCAGCTCCAACCGGACCTGCGCCTTACTGCCCTCAATAAAGTTCCCCGCCATGACCGTGTGAGCAACGTCTATTGAACCGTTCAAGAAAGGTGGGAACCTGGAAGGGCTCCCAAATGAACGATGTCGGTTCGAATTTCAGCTGCTCATCACGAGCCCCGCAGGGAACAACCTTTGGAAAATGCTCCTTCCTGAAACCTGATCTTAAGAGGCCGAACTGCAGATGCAAGCGAAGCCCTCGGCTGGCTGAGAATCCGGTTAAGTTGCGGCCCGTGGCGCGTTTGGCCCTTGCCTTGAGTTTGCTGTTCTGGTCGACCGCCTGGGGGGCTCCCGCGTTCACCGGCCTGTGGAGCGCCGGCGATCTGGGCCTGCTCGAGCTGTCGACTGCCGAAGGGAAGGTGGTCGCGAAGTTCAAGCTCGGCGGGCAGTGCAACTTCAAGCCGGACATCCAGATCATCAGCGGCGCGTTCGAGGGCAACGTCTTCGTCGGCACGGTGCTGGTCTGCCAGGTGGGGCCGTCCTGCCTGCCCGAGGCGACCTACCCGTTCCTGGCGGTGTGGCACGAGAACTCGCTGTCCGGCGACGTGAAGCTCAGCACCACCTGTCGCTCGCCGGGGCTGGACCTGAAGCGGCTCAGCCTCGCGGTGGCCAGCGCGGAAGAGAAGCTGCTGGCGCGGCAGGAGACCGGCTCGGCGGCGCTGATCGCGGCCAACAAGCCGATGAGCAAGCGCGAGCAGCAGGAGCTGCTCGAGAAGGCGCTGTCGATGGCACACGCGAAGATGAAGGCCGGCGACTTCCGGGCTGCCGCCACGGGCTTCGAGCGGGGGATCAGCTACGCGGAGGAGAACTGGGCCGCCCATGCCGGGCTGGGCGTCGCCGAGCTGAACCTCAAGAACACCGAGAAGGCCCTCGCGAGCCTGCAGCGGGCGCTGCAGCTGACCCGGGGCGCGAAGGTGAGCGAGTCCGAGCTGGGGGACCTGCTCTACAACCTCGCCTGCGCCCAGAGCCGGGCGGGGAACCGGCGGGAGGCGCTGCAGAGCCTGACCCGGGCGATGAAGCTGCTGCCCCAGGGGACGATGGCCGACCAGCTGGACTCCGATCGCGATCTCGATCCGCTGCGAACCGAGTCGGAGTTCCGCCGGCTGCTGGCCGATGCGCGGGTCGCGCGCGAGCGCCTGAAGAACAAGAAGAGGTCCCCGTAGCCACCCCCGCCATGATCGGGAACTACGAACTGCTCGGGCTGCTCGGGAAAGGCGGCATGGCCGAGGTGTATCGGGCGCGCGCGCTGATCGGCCCGCGGCAGGGGCAGGAGTTCGCGCTGAAGAAGCTGCTGCCCGAGCAGGAGAACGATCCGGGCGCGGTGGCGATGTTCGCCGGGGAAGGGGATCTGGCGCGGTTCCTCGACCACCCCCACATCGTCAAGGTGCACGAGGTCGGTACGTCGGGCGAGTCGTACTTCCTGGTGATGGACCTGGTCGATGGAAGGGACGTGGGCCAGATCATCAAGCGCTGCCGCACCCAGGGCGTGCAGTGGCCGATCGACTTCGCGGTCTACCTGACCAAGGTGCTGCTCGACGCGCTCGCCTACGCGCACGGCGCGGTGGGCCCCAGCGGCAAGCCGTTGGGGATCGTGCACTGCGACGTGTCGCCCTCGAACTTCTTCGTCTCGCGCACCGGCGACTTGAAGCTGGGCGACTTCGGGGTCGCGCGCGCGCTGATCGACGGCGGGGCGGCCGAGGTGATGGGCAAGCCGTACTACCTGTCGCCCGAGATCTTCAAAGGGCAGATCGACGCCGCGGTCGACCTCTGGGCCTGCACGGTGACGCTCTACGAGCTGCTGACGCTGCGGCGCCCGTTCGTCGGCAAGACGCCAGACGAGGTGTTCGCGGCGATCAAGACCCAGACCTACGTCCCGGTGCGCACGATCCGCCCCGAGGTGCCCGAGGTGCTCGAGCAGGTGATCTCGAAGGGCTTCGCCGCCGAGGGCCACAATCGCTACCTGTCGGCCCAGGAGTTCGCCGCCGCGCTCGAGGGCCACTACGACGAGCGGGTCGGGACGCCGCTGGCGATCTCGGCGGTGGTGCGCGGGCTGTTCGGCACCACCGACTGATCAGGGCCGGGGGAACCCGCTGACGGTGACGCAGGTGGCCGGATCGCCCAGCTCCACTCCGCCGGGCCAGGTCTGCTTCACGTAGCTGGTGTTGAACGAAGCATCCCAGCACTCGAAGTGGGTGGCGCCCCGGTAGGTGCCCTCGATCACCGTCGCCACCCCATACCCGGCGCCCGACGACAGCCAGGCGGTGCCGGTGTCGAGCTGGATCACGTTGGGGTCGGTGCCGATCGTCCGGAAGCCGATGCCGCCCGACTGGTCGGCGTTCTCCTGGTACCCGTACTCGAGGGTGGTCAGCGGCTGCCCCGGCCTGGCGGTCATCTTCATCACCACGGTGACCGGGAGTTGGTCGGTGACGTAGGCCATCTCGATCTTCTCGATCGTGTCGAACAGCTTCCCGTCTTTGAGCTGAGTGGCGCCAGCCCCGTGAATGGTGAGCCCGCCTTTGCCTTTGCGCAGCGTCGGGGTGGGCCTGAACTCGCCGGTGACGGTGTCGAAGAACTCTCCCCCCTTGAGCCGGTGCTGGAAGGCGTAGACGAACTGGGTGTCGCTGGCCTTCTTGATCACCACCCGGAACTGAAAGCCCGGGTTCTCCGAGTCGTCCCACGGCCCCCAGGTGCGCGAGTCGCTGGTGCGGGTGGTCGGGGGCAGGGTCCGCACGAAGTCGAGCGCGCGAAGCAGGAAGTTGAGCAGGCCGTTGAACTGGTCGGACGCGCCCCGGGTGTCGGAGTACAGCTTCGAGCGCTCGCCGATCGCCAGCGCGTCGCGGCGGGTGCCTTCGCCCGACAGCCCGCCGGTGGTGCCGGTGGGGATCTTCGCCCGCAGCGACTCCTTGTCGGGCATCGCGTTGAGGAACTCGAGATCATCGTTCGACCAGTTCCCGCAGGCCGGGATCAACAAGCAGCAGCAAAGGAGCGCGATTGATTTCATCACCTAGTCCCGAAACTCGTAATTGAGAACCGACGCCAGCTCGAGGTACCCGAAGTTTCTCACCTGATCGACGTTGTACAGAAGGTAGTGCAGCCGCCCGCGGACGCTGATCGAGAAGCGCTTGCTCAGCCGCAGCTTGATCCCCGCGACCGCTCCCGGTGAGAAGGTCTGGTAGTTCTGCGCCGGCAGGCCGGTGCCGGGGAACTCGCGGCCCATGATGTTCAGCCCCAGGCGCACGCCGAGGTACGGCACCCATCGCCCGTCGGGCCACTCGTAGAGCACGGTGCTGCCGACCGAGAGCAGCGAGTAGCGGTAGGGGGTGGAGAACACCCCGGTGTTGAGCGTCCCGTTGGCGAAGCCGTACACCCCGTCGATGCCGACCCCGAACCCCTTGCCGAACGCGTTGTGAAAGGTGGTGTCGATGCCGATCACCGGCGACGACGGGAAGTAGCCGCCGCGCGAGAGCGGAGCGTCGAACACGTACTGGTAGCTGCCGGACGCCCCGATGCTCCAGTGGCGGCCGTAGACCAGGTTCCGCTCGACCCCCTTCACCGGATCGTCGGCGAAGGCGACGTCCTTCAGGTCGGACTCCTCGAGCACCGCCAGCTGCCCCGCGGAGACCGAGACCTCTCCGACCCGCAGCCGATCGGGCAGCCGGCGCTTGACGAAGTACCGCCCGGGCGCGAGCGCGACCAGCCGCTCGACCCCGAGGACCTTCGACAGCTCGGCGACGACGAACCCCTTCGGGTCGACGAGGAAGTAGGTCCCCGCCGGAGAGCTGGCCGGAAAGCGCAGCCCCTCTTTGCGCTCGGCGAAGTCGGTGAGCACCAGATCGCCGTTGCCGGCCAGGTCGAAGCTGAAGGTCGGATGCTGCGCGCCGGCGGCGCTCTCGACGGTGTCGGCGACGGTGCGCTCGTAGGCGTAGGCATACGCCTCGCCGAGGCTGACCTTCCCATCGCCGCTGCGATCGGCGTCGCCGAGCAGGCCGCTGGCGAGGTGGTGCGAGAAGTAGCTGCCGCCGATCGCGTCGGACTCCTGCGAGTCTTCATCCGAGGCGCTGGAGGTGAGGATCACCAGCCCCTTGGCGGCGCGGGTGGCGTCCGACTCGACCTCGAACGCCGGCGCGCGGCGGACGCCCTTGGTGCGGGTCATCGTCCCCGAGTGGCAGGCGTCGAACACCGCGACCCGCATGTCGGCGGGGGACTGGGCAAGCCGCGCCTTGAGCGACTCCATCGGCAGCTTGCTCTTGCCCAGGCGCAGCGCTCCGTCCTTGGCGTGGCCCGAGTAATAGAAGAACAGCGAGGTGCGATCGCCCTGGGCCCGGGCGTCCTTCGCCTGCCGCTCGAGCTCGCCCAGCGCGGTGAGCAGATCGTCGGCGTCGGCGTTGAGCAGCAGCATCGAGTCGGCCTCGCGCACTCCCCCGACCCGCATCAGGATCGCGTGGAGCTTGCGCGCGTCGTCCCGGGCGTAGAGCAGCTCGCGCGTCCCGGAGCCGCCCTCGTCGTTGCCGGCCACCAGCGCGAACCGGCGGATCGGGCCCGACGCCGCCGCGGGCGCCGGAGCGGGCAGCGGCGCCCACCCGTCCTGCCCCTGCGCCGGCAACGCGAGCAGCAACAGCGCCAGCAGATGACGGGCCGCGCGACTGCGCTCGCGGGGCCCGGGGCTCACGGCTTGAGGAACGTCCGGTGAAACTGCTCGCCCGGCAGATCGAGCGTTCCCAGCTGCGACAGGTTGCCGCGGGCCTCGTCATAGCCGGCCTTCGCCGCGCGCCGGACGTCCTCCACGTCGATCGGCTCGGACGTCATCACCACCACCACCCGCTCCAGGCCGTGCCCGGTGAACTCCAGGCTGTCCGACATGTACTCCCTGGTCCCGTCGGCGCGGACGCGAAGGCTCGGCCCCCGCTCGGGGTAGAGCGCCGTCACCTCGCCGCTCTCGTCGATGCTCACCGCCGCGACGTACCGGTAGGCGCCGGCGCGAAAGCCGATCCGCACCCGCTCGCCGGGGCCGAGCGCCTCGGGCTGCAGCGGATCGTCCGAGGC
>JAGSPQ010001043.1 GCA_018262385.1 Myxococcaceae bacterium
CGAGGAACGGCACGGTCAGCAGATCGCGCTCAGGGGTCGACAGGTCCTCGAGGCAGCTGCGAATGCAGTGATGGTTGGTCATCACCAGGCCGTCGGCCGAGACGAAGCTCGCCGAGCACCCGTTGGCCAACCGCAGCGAGCCGAGCCGCACCCGCTGCAGCCACGCCGGGTCCGGGGAAAAGCCGTACGCCTGCTTCACCGACGCAGCAGGAAAGTCGTTGAAGAGCCACATCCCCTCGTCGGCCTGGGCGGCGGCGGCAGCGAGAAGACCCGCAAGAGCAAGAGAGCGCATGGCGCGCCTTATACGCGCCTCAGACCTTCAGCGGCCCTCCGGCGTCGACCTTCGCGATCACCTGGGCGGTGATGTCCTCGGCCTCGGTCCACAGCACGGTGCCCTTCTCGAGCACCGCGACGGCGCCCTTCTTCTTCGCCAGCTCGGTGATCACCGGCTTCGCCCGCGCCAGCAGCAGGCCGCGCAGGCTGTCGCGCTTGCCTTCCAGCTCGCGCAGCAGCTGCTGCTTCGCGGCGTCGTTCGCCGGCTTCGCCTCGTTCCAGGCCTTCTCGAGGCTCTGGGCGGCGGCGATCCCCACTTTGCAGGAATCGAGAAGGCTGCGCAGGTCGAGGGTGAGCAGGGTCATTCCTCACAGATACCATTCGGATAGGATGTTTCCATGCCCGTCAAACTCCCCGCTGCCCCCACCGGCGCCCGTCCTGCTGGAGCCGCCACCCCTGCCGCGCCGGCAGCCCGGCCGGTGGCCACGCCCGCCGCTCCTCCGGTTCCGGCGGCACCGACCGGATGGAAGCCCGCGGCCGCTGCGGGGCCGACGACGCCGCGCAGCGCCTCCGGCTTCTCGGCCGGGCCGGCGCGCCCGACGACGGTGGTGCAGCCCAACCCGGTGCAGCTGGGGATGAACTCGGCGATCGATCGGTATACCAGCCGGGTGCAGACCCAGCTCAACCACGACGCGATGTCGCTGGCGCGCGGGGCCAGGCCGTTCACCAACGGCGACACGCTGACCGCGGCGCAGCAGGACGAGCTCAAGAACGCGAGCATCGACTTCATCAAGGACATCCCGATCGGAGCGCTCTCGCCCGAGCTGGCGGCCGTCGTTCAGCAGAAGCTCAAAGACGCCAACATTCAGGTGCGCGACGTCGCCTCGACGAAGCTCGGAGACCTCGGCAACATCGGCGGGGACATCGCCAAGGACCTGGTCAAGGACCTGAAGGCAGGCTCGCCGGCAGCGTTCTACGGACTGGCGGCCGGCGCGGCGGCCGCGGCGGGCTACGTCGCCTGGAGCCAGGGCAGCGCGGGGCTCAAGGACCTCGGCATCAAGCCCGAGGTGAAGCAGAACTTCTTCGACAACCGCCTCTCGGTGAAGCTGGGCGCCGACTGGCAGTCGCACTTCAAGGAGTTCCAGGCCACCGCCACCGTCGGCACCAACCTGAGCCTGGGCGACTACGGCCGAGTCAGTGGCAGCGTCACCGCCAACTCGCGCACCGGCCTCGACAGCGCCAACCTCGGCTACAACCTCGATCGCCCCGACTGGAACCTCTCGGCGAACGCCGCCTTCAACCGCCAGGGGCTGGAGAGCGTGTCGGGCCGGGCGAACTACAACGTGAACGAGAACCTGCGGCTGTCGGCGGGCGTCGATCACAACTTCCAGACCAACACCACCAGCGCGTTCGGTGAAGCGGCGTGGAAGGTGAACAAGGACGTCAACTTCGCCCTCTCGGCGCGGCACAACGCGGACGGCAGCAACTACGTCGGCGCGGGCGTCTCGATCCGCTTCTAGCTTTCCGGCTCCTTCAGCGGTTGTCGCGAATCAGCGTCTCGATCTGGGCGGTGGTGATCGCCAGCCCCTCGGCCTTCGCGGCGACCATCACCCGGCGGGCGGCGGCCTCGGTGAACACGCCGTCCTTCAGCAACTGGGCGGCGGCCTCGACCTTGTTGATGAAGATCGCGGTCACCTGGTTCGGGTACTTCGCGGCGATCTCTTTGTAGACCTCGGGGTCCTTGTGCCGGGTGTCGCCGAAGAGCACGAACTTCTGATCCGGGTTCGCCTCGAAGATGCGCGAGATGTCGCGAACCTTCTCGGGCTGCGAGACCCACGGCAGCTGCGAGGTGCCGGTGTCGATCGTGCCGCTCGGCAGGTGGTGGGTGTTCAGGTAGTCGGGAATGCCGGTCACCCGATCAGGCGAGCGCGCGGTGACGTAGCGGACGTCGCCCGCCGAGCCGCCGCTGCCGGTGTCGAGCTCGTTGTAGAGCGCCGCGACGCCCGGGTACGGCGCCGGCATCAGCCCGTTCTGCTCGGGCGGAATCACGGTGCTGTCGAGATCCGAGACGACGCCGATCTCGAGGTTCTGGTTCTGGGCGGTGACGAGGAAGCCGAAGTCGGCGGTGAACTTCGCCAGCGTGTCCATGTCGGCCGCCGACAGCTTGCCGTCCGCGCCCGCCGCGCTCTTCGCCGCTGCCAGCGCGAGCCGCTCGCCCGCCTTCAGCGCAGTGGCCACCGAGGTCGAGCTCTTCACCTTGGTCGCGGTGAAGACGTCGAGCACGTTGTCGGCCGCGAACTTCGCCGCGCCGGTGAGGGAGGTGGTGACCCGAACCTCGCTCTTCGTCAGCCGCCCGTCGACGCCGGCGAGCTTTTCGAGCGCCGGCCGCAGCACTTCTTTCGACCAGGCTGCCGCAAAGGCCTTCGGAGTCGGATTCGCCTGCAGCTTGGGGGGCATGGGCAGTTGTCGCGCCGGGCTGTGGGCGAGTTGCGTACATCCGCCTTGGTGAGTGAAGACCCAACCAACCCCCCGTCGTCTTTGCGGATTTTTCCGGTACGCTCCGCGCCCCACGCCA
>JAGSPQ010000295.1 GCA_018262385.1 Myxococcaceae bacterium
GTTCCGCCCGCGCGGCTGGCGGCGGTGCTCGAGGAACGCGAGAAGCTCGGCAGCACCGGCATCGGCGAAGGGGTCGCGATTCCCCACGGCAAGCTGGCCGGGCTGCCCACCCTCTCGGCCAGCTTCGGCGTCAGCCGCTCCGGGGTCGACTTCGACGCGATCGACGGCAAGCGCACCTACCTGTTCTTCGCCCTGGTCGCTCCCGAGAACTCGGCCGGCCTCCACCTCAAGGCGCTGGCGCGAATCAGCCGGCTGTTCAAGAGCAGCTCGTTTCGCGACGCGATCCTGGCCGCTCAGACCAGCGCCGAAATCTACGCCCTGATTGCTCAGGAAGACCTGAAGGCCTGAGTGGAAGTCGTCCTTCGCCCGGTGAACGATCATTTCCTGCGGGAGGTGGTCTTCCCTGCCTTCAAGCTGGGAGTGATCGACGCCGCGCCCGCCATCGAGCACCTGCTGCGGCATCTGAACGACGAGCACACCCGGGTCGGGCTCGACCTGCTGCTCGAGCGCGGAGTGGAAGGCAGCTTCTTCGGCCTCACCGACGAGAAGTGGACCGAGGCGTGCTACCGGCTGCTGTTCGTCGAGTGGCTGCGCGACTCGGAGGGCTGGTCGATCGTCAGCGAGTACCACGCGTTCGCCGGCGAATGGGAGAACACCCTCCACCTCGCGCTGATGCTCGAGGATCCGTCCTACCCGTACGCCGAGCCGGTGCAGGCCCGCGCGTACCGCGAGGCGTTCTACGAGGCGCCCCGGCACAAGTTCGGGCTGGCGACGATGATCTGCGGGGTGTGGGATCCGGTGCCCGACTTCCCGCCCGAATCGCCCGGGCCGACTGGAGCTGGCGGCCGATCCACAGCGTCAACCAGTGGGCGGCCCAGCTGCCCAACGCGCTCTCGCGGCTGCTGCAGCGCGAGGCCCGCCGGCTCAAGCCGGTGGTCGCGCCGGAAAAGCACGAGGTGCTCGAGTACTGGCTCGGCCGGATCCCCGAGCCGCCGGTGCTGGCGGTGAACTTCTCGGGCCTCGGCCCCACCGCCAACGGGTGGATCAAGGAGATCGGCACCCTCGCCCACCTGATCCGCTCGGTCGCCGCCAACGAGCAGGGCCTCACCGCGGTGATCAGCTTCCGCGGCGCCGAAGACAACCCCTTCGGCCACAGCGGGTGAGCCGGCCCGACGGCTGGGCTGGTTTCAGCGCGGGAAGTAGAGCGCCCAGGCGGCGAGCGCGACGATCAGCACGATGTCGATGATCAGCGGCGCATCCGACAGCAGCACCTTCTCGGGTGATCCGCCGGCGCCGCGCTTGTGGACCAGGAACAGGTACCGGAACATCCCGTACACCACCAGCGGCACGGTGAACTTCAGCCGGTCGGAGCCGACGTGCTCCACCGTCTCGGACGAGACGGTGTACAGGCCGTAGGCGAGGATGGTCGACGCGGCGCTGATGCTCATCATCTGGTCCAGCATCGGCAGCGAGTAGTCCTCGAGGTTGGCGCGGTGCGCTCCGGCCGCGCCCTCGAGCGAAGACAGCTCGTGCCGGCGCTTGGCGAACCCGAGGAACAGCGCCCCCAGCAGGGTGCAGAGGAACAGCCAGTTGCTGACCATCACGTCGATCGCCACTGCGCCGGCGACCACCCGCAGAATGAACCCGAGCGCGATCCCCATCACGTCGAGGATCACCGCCTTCTTCAGCCCCCAGGTGTAGAGCGCCTGCAGCGCCAGGTAGGCCAGGCACACCCCGAGGAACGGCGTCCCCAGCCACAGCCCGAGCGCGGCCGCGCCGCCCCAGCAGACCGCCACCAGCGCCAGCACCACCGGCAGGCTCAGCAGCCCGGCGGCGATCGGTCGGTGACGCTTCTCGGGGTGGTGGCGATCCTTCTCCTGGTCCGCCCAGTCGTTGACCAGGTAGACGCCGCTGGCGAGCAGGCAGAACGCCGCGACCGCGGTGGCCGACTTCAGCGGCAGCCCCTCGCGCACCACGCCCTTGGCGAACAGCAGGGGCGCGAGGAGCACGCCGTTCTTCGTCCACTGCTTGATCCGCAGCGCCTTGAGGGCGGACAGCGCGAGCGGAGGTCTGACGACGAGCGCCTCGGTCATTTTCAGCGGCGGCCCACCCCGTAATAGGTGAAGCCCAGCTCCCGGACCCGCGCGGGATCGAACACGTTGCGGCCGTCGAAGATCACGTGGGCCTTCATCAGCTTCTTCATCCGATCGAAGTCGGGGTGGCGGAAGTCGTTCCACTCGGTCACCACGAACAGCCCGTCGGTGCCCTCGAGCGCGGAGTAGGTGGTCTCGGCGAACAGCACCCGCGCGCCGAAGCGGCGCTGGGCCACTTCGTGCGCCACCGGATCGAACACCTGAACCCGGGCGCCCTTTCCGAGCAGCCCTTCGATCAGCTCCACCGAGGGCGCCTCGCGCATGTCGTCGGTCTTCGGCTTGAACGCCAGGCCCCAGACGGCGAACGTCTTGTCCGAAAGGTCGCCGCAGTGCTTGATCGCCTTGGCCAGCAGCGACTTCTTCTGCTTCTCGTTGGTCCGCTCGACTGCGCGGAGCAGATCGAACTCGACTCCCATGTCGCGCGCGGTGGCGATCAGCGCCTTGACGTCTTTGGGGAAGCAGCTGCCGCCGTAGCCCACCCCGGGGAAGAGAAACGGGTAGCCGATGCGCTTGTCGGAGCCCATCCCCTTGCGGACGAAGTCCACGTCGGCGCCGACCCGCTCGCAGATCATCGCGATGTCGTTCATGAACGAGATCCGCGTCGCCAGCATCGCGTTCGCCGCGTACTTGGTGAGCTCGGCGCTCCGGGTGTCCATGAACAGGATCGGGTTCTCGGTGCGCACGAACGGCGCGTAGAGGTCGGCCATCACCTTGCGGGCCTTCTCGCTCTCGGCGCCGATCACCACCCGGTCGGGCTTGAGGAAGTCGTCGATCGCCGCTCCCTCTTTGAGGAACTCGGGGTTGCTGACCACGTCGAACGGGTGCTTGGTGTGCTCGGCGATCGCCTCGCGAACCCGGTCGGCGGTTCCGACCGGCACGGTGCTCTTGTCGACCACCACCGTGTACTGGGTCAGCGCGGCGCCGATCTGCCGGGCGGCGGCGAGCACGTACTGCAGGTCGGCGTCGCCGGTCTCCCCTTCGGGGGTTCCCACCGCGATGAACACCACCCGGGCCGGCCCGACCGAGGCGGCCAGATCGGTGCTGAAGGTCAGCCGCTTGTCCTTCACGTTCTTGGCGATCAGCTCTTCGAGCCCCGGCTCGTAGATCGGCACTTCGCCCGCCTGGAGCTTCGCCACCTTCTTCGCGTCGATGTCGACGCACACCACGTCGTTGCCGCTGTCCGCGAAACAGGTCCCTGCGACCAGCCCGACGTAGCCACTGCCGATGACCGCGATTTTCATTTGGCGCGGACCCTAGTGGGACCGCGCGGGCACTGTCACGCTCCGGTGAGCAGCTCTCGAACCTGCGCCTCGAGGCGGAAAGTCTGGGTCCTTCCGACCTGCGCGACCTGGGCGACCAGCAGCCGGTCGATCAGCTCCCGGGTGGGCCAGTTGAGCTCGACCTTCAGGCGCGCCACCGCGGGGGCGGTGTCGGGGTAGAGCTGCTCGAGCACCGCCAGGCAGGCGTAGAGCGCCCGATCGAGCTTCCACGCGCGGGCCCGGGTGAGGATCGCCTCGGGGTCGAGCGCGCGGGAGTAGACCCCGCCCATCGAGGGAGAGCCGAGCACCAGCTCGCGCAGGTCGATCCACTCCAGCATCGGGACCTCGAAGTGCGCCTGGGAGATCAACAGGGCGTGGATCAGGATCGCGTCCTCGAGCTCCAGCCGGAACATCGAGGGGCCCATCACCTTCATCGGCAGCGCGCGGTTGCGAAGCTGCTCGTCGTCGCGGGTCAGCCGGCCGTGCAGCAGGATCAAGGTCCGGCCGTCGCTCAGCGCCCGCTCGGCCGAGCCCGCGTCCTCGCCCGGCGGCGTGGGCTTGAAATCCGAGCCGCCCATGAAGCCGATGAACCCCTCGAGATCCGAAGGCGCCAGCAGCAGCCGCAGCTCGGCCACCGGCCGAAAGCCGACGTGGGGATAGAGGCTCTCGGCAAACGACCCCGCGCCGAGCAGGATCACCTTGCGCCCCTCGAGGTCGTCGACCGAGCGCTTGAAGTTGACCAGCTTCATCACGTTGTCGTTCAGCGTGCCCTGGTACAGCGAGAGCAGCTGATCGCGCGCCCAGGGTGGAGCCCCCGCCCCGCCCATTCGGTACTCGAGGTTGTAGGCCGACAGCGGAGCCAGGCCCTGCCCGATCGCCCACTCGACGTACTGCTCCCAGGGCGCACCGCGCAGGTCGACCCGCCCCGGAGCGAAGGAGGTGAGGCTGCGGAACATCTCGGTGAGCGTGGCCGGCATCGGAGGAACGGGGTATGCCGTATGTCGCGCCGTTGCCACTCAAAATGATCTCCGTCGTCATCCCCACCACCCGGGCCACCGCCCCGACCGCCGCCCTGCTGCAGCAGGCGCTGGTGGCGCAGGGCGCCCAGGTGGTGCTCGCCGACTCGGAGCGCGGCCGGGGAGCGGCGTTGAAGTCGGCGCTCGCCCAGGTCACCGGCGAGGTCACGGTGGTGCAGGAGCCGGATCCGGCGTGGCAGCCCGAGCAGCTGCAGCAGCTGGCCCAGCCGATCTTCGAAGACGCGGCCGACGTGGTGGTCTCCACCCGGGTGGCGCTCTCGGCCCCCGAGCGCGCGCTGGCGGCGTTGGCGCGCAAGGTCGCCCAGGTCGAGGTCGGCGACCCGCTCTCGACGAGGCGCGCGTTCCGGACCCAGCTGCTGCGCGACACCGACTTCCGGGACGACATCGACGCCGGGCTGCTGGTGAAGATCGCCGCCCAGCTCTACCGGTTCGACGAGGTGCCGGGCCACGGCGCGGTCGGCTCGCGCACCCCCGCCGAGGTCTGGTCGCTCAGCCGCACCCTGCTGCGGTACGCCACCACCGACAACGACGCCGACAACACCCACGAGGGCTACACCACCCTGGCGCGGATGGAGTCGGGCGCGCCCAACTACAACACCTGGCTCGGCGAGCGGTTCCGCGCCCACGCCGGCGCGCGGGTGCTGGAAGTGGGAGCGGGGATCGGCACCATCACCGCCCTGCTCGCCGAAGGCCGGCAGAAGGTGGTCGCGCTCGAGGTCGACCCGTTCTACGTGCGCCGGCTGCAGAACCGGTTTCGCGGGACGCCGCAGGTGGTGCCGTACCTCTCGGACGTGGCGCTGGCGGACTACTCGACGCTGGCGAAAGAGCGGTTCGACTCGATCGTGCTCTCGAACGTGATGGAGCACATCCCGGATGACGCGGGCGCGGTGCGGCGGTTCGCGCAGATCCTCGCTCCCGGCGGGAAGGTGCTGATCCTGGTGCCGGCGCTGCCGGCGATCTTCGGCGCGCTCGACGAGGCGGTCGGGCACTACCGGCGGTACACCCCGGCCTCGCTGCGCGAGGTGCTCGACTCGAACGGCTTCGAGGTCGAGGCGCTGGAGTGGATGAACCTCGTCGGAATCCCCGGCTGGTTCGTGAACGGGAAGCTGCTGCGGCGCCGGGCGATGCCCCCGCTGCAGCTGCGGCTCTACGACCAGCTCGCCCCGTGGCTCGCCCGCGCGGAGTCGAAGGTGAAGCTGCCGGTCGGGATGAGCTTGTTCTGCGTCGCTCGGCGGCGCTGACGCCCGCCGTCACCGCGCCGGGCGCTTCAACCCCAGCCGCGACATCCGGTAGACCACCGTCCTGCGCGGCAGGCCGAGCCGGGTCGCGGCGGCCGTCACGTTCCACCGGGTGCGGCCGAGCGCCTCGAGGAACAGCTCGCGCTCGGTCGCCTTCAGCGCGCCGCGCAGGCTGTCGACCGGGGCCTCGTGGGTCAGCCGCTCGGGCAGCGCGTCGCGGCCGATCTCGTCGCGCAGCGCCGCCCGCGACGCCCGGGTCACCACGTTCTTCAGCTCGCGCACGTTCCCCGGCCAGCGGTAGCGCACGAACAGCCCCTGCGCCTCGTCCGACAGCACCAGCCGCGGCCGCGCCAGCCGCGTCCGCACCAGCGAGAGGAAATGATCCGCCAGCGGCAGCACGTCGGCCGGACGATCGGCGAGCGCCGGGATCTTCAGCCGCACCCCGAACAGCTCCGGATGCTGGTGCGGCTCGAGCGTCACCAGCAGCCGGCCCTTCGCCTGCTCGAGCACCCGCTGCAGCACCTCGGCGGCCAGCACTCCGGCCTCCCGCACCACCAGCGTGCCTCCGTTCAGCCCGGCGATCGCCCGCTCGAGCCCTTCGGTGTCGGCCGCATGCACCGCCCTCGCACCTGATCCGCCGAGCACCCGCGCGAAGGTGGCCCGGCCCG
>JAGSPQ010000296.1 GCA_018262385.1 Myxococcaceae bacterium
ACCGGCACCTACTCCGACGGCTCGACCCGGGACGTGACGACCACCGCCACCTGGACCAGCCTCACCCCGGCGATCGCCACCGTCAGCACCACCGGCCTGGTCACCAGCGTGGCTGCGCAGAGCGGCGTGGCGATCACCGCCACCATCGGCGCGCTCAACGCCCGGTGCGTCGTCTCGGTCACCAACCCCGGCTTCGCCCTGGTCGGCATCTCGCTCACCCCCCAGACGCTGTGGGTCGGCCAGAGGATGCCCTACCCGTTCGTCTCCGCCGACTTCGGCGGCGTCGGCTCGAACTACACCTTCGTCACCTGGACCCAGAGCAACCCGGCGGTCGCCCGCCTCGATCCGGTCGGGTACATCTACGCGCTGGCGGCGGGCACCACCACCCTGACCGCGACCACCGCCACCGCCACCAGCACCCTCACCGCCTCCAACACGCTGACGGTGACCGAGCCGCCGCTCTCCAGCATCGCGGTGCTGCCGATCCTCCCCAGGATCGCCCAGGGCGCGGTGCTGCAAATGGCCGCCACCGGCGTCTACCCGGACGCCAACCTCAACAAGGACCTCACCGCCACCGTCACCTGGGCGTCGAGCAACCCCGCGGCGGTGACCGTCGACGCGGCCGGCCTCGCCCGGGGAGTCGGCGCGGGCACCGCGGTCCTCTCGGCGAAGTCGGGCACGGTGACCGGCAGCACCACCGCCACCGTTCCGACGATCACCCCTCCGCAGACCACGGTGATGCTCTCGCCGGTGAACGACAACACGGTGATGTACAGCTCGCTCGTGCCGGCCCGGCAGACCACCGTCTACCCGACCGTCGCAATGTTCAGTAACCCGGCGGTCGCGGTCGGCTGCTCGTGGTTCTACTCCCCGGCGATCGGCTTCGCCCCCGAGCACATCGACGCGGCGTGCTCTCGCGCGCTGATCAAGTTCGACCTCAGCTCGCTCGCCGGGAAGACGATCGTCAGCGCGAAGCTCCGGCTGCAGACCAGCATCTACGGCGTGGGCTACGTGCCGCGCAGGTGGACGATCTTCGCCCTCGCCACCGCGTGGAACGGAGCGAGCGTCACCTGGAACAACTCGACCAACTTCCTCCACTACGTCTACTCGCAGTCGATTCACGACCCACCCACCTTCGGGGGCCAGCTGTTCGAGCTCGAGCAGACCACCACGGTTCAGAACTGGGTCGGCGGCAGCTACGTCAACCAGGGCTACGAGCTCGGCCTGACCAGCATGCTGCTGCCCAACGTCAACACCGTCTCGCTCGACCAGTTCGAGTTCCACAGCGCCGAGGATCCGGGCGGGCGCGGGCCGAAGCTGGTCGTCACCTATCAGTGACGGGGGCGGGGTAGCTGACCTCGATCACCGTCATCGAGTACGGCGGCAGTAAGACCGCCTCGCCCTCGCCCTTGACCTCGGCGAACCCGGCGGCGTTGCCGGTGTACTGGAAGGTCCGCCGCGTCCCCGCCTTGCCGCAGCTCGACAGGTCGAGCCGGGTCACCGCCGCCTTCTTCGGGTCGAGGTTGAGCGCCACCAGCACCAGCTTCGTCCCGTCCTCCGAGCGCGAGGCGAAGACCGACGCCGGCGCAGCGCCCTTGACCGGGATCGAGCGATCCTGGAACCGGGCGCCCTCGCCGTCGTAGTTGCGAAAGGCGCGGAAGGCCCAGAAGGCCCACGAGTCCTTCGCCGGGTGGGTCCAGTAGTAGGCGGAGTAGACGCCGAACTGCCCGAAGCGGCCGAGCGCCTCGGCGACGGCGAGCCCGCCGCTGGGGTGCTTCTCGGCTCCGAAGTTGTACTCGCCGATCGAGACCCCCAGCCCGGGGTACTCGGCGGCGATCCACTCGTTGAGCAGCGGGAGCAGCCGCACCGGCTCGCCGATGTACGACTCGTCCTTGTAGGTCGGATCCCACAGCGCGCGGGTGGACCGCAGGCGAAGCGCGGCGGCGGCCGGGTCGGTGTTGCCGCCCTCGCCCAGGCCGAGCCCTTCCGCCTGGGGGTAGAAGTGCACGTCGACCACGTCGAGGACCTTCACCCCGGTCTTCTTCTCGTGCTCGCGCAGCTTGCGCAGGTACCAGGGCAGCAGCGGCACGTCGCCGTGGGCGCGCCGATCGGGGCGGAGGATCTTCCCGGCAGCCAGATCGACCGCCGAGTACTGGAGGTTGATCCACCCCCACTCCGCCGGCCCGGCGATCTGCGCCTCGGGGTCCGCCTGGCGAACGGCGGTGCCGTACTTCACCGTCCGCTCGAGCAGCTCGTCGTACGACAGCCGGCCCGGGTGCACGTCGCGGTGGGTCTCGTGCCAGATCATCGGCTCGTTATCGAGGATGTAGGTCCGCACTCCCCGGGGCGCGTCTTCGCGGCGCAGGCTCTTCACCCACTCGGCGATGAACTCCGGGCTGGCGCTGATGCTGGTCTGGGTCGGCGGCAGCGGGGTCACCGGTCTGCCGTTCATGTCCAGCCCATTGCCGGCTTCCGGCACCCAGGGGTCGGTGGACTTCTGGTCCTTGAACTTCGACGCGGGGAAACCAACCGACTGGGTGTCCTTCGCCACCCAGCCGATCAGCGGCAGGGTGAGCGCCGACGCGAGCCCGTGCTCCCGGTTGGTGGCGAGGAACCGCTCGTGCACCGGGCCGTTGATCCGCTCGAGGCCGACGTTGCGAAAGAACCAGTCGTGGGCGGTGTTCCAGGCGTTGCCGTGCTTCCAGTTGTAGCGCGAGGTGGTGTTGCCGCCCCATCGGCGGGCGGTCGCTCCGAGGGAGATGAAGCTGGTGTCCTCGAAGCGGCCGAAGTCGAGGCCGACCCCGTAGATCAGCGGGCTGATCGGAGTGCCGGCGGCCTTGCAGTCGACCGTCACCGAGGACGGGGACCTGGCCTGCGCGGGCTTCAGACAGCTCGGAGCGAGCGCGAGGACGATCGCGGCCGAGCGGACGAGGGTGGCGATGGGCTGGGACATGCGGCGGCCTGGTGCAAGCCCGGTGCTGGGCAGCCGGCTTGCGAATCTCCGGGCTTACGTCCAGGGAACCGGGCGCAACGCTTACCGCTGGCGCAAAAGATCGCGACGCGGGTCAGCGCCGGCCCCAACGTGAACTACGGTGCGGCCGCGATGACTGCGCCCGCCGACGAACCGAGCCCTCCCCGCGCCACCGCGCACGGCGTCGCCGGCCTCCGCGCCCTGGTCGGCGGGAAGTTCGGCCCCACCGCCTGGCGCACCGTGGGCCAGGCCGACATCGACGCGTTCGCGCGGCTGACCGGCGATCGACAGTGGATTCACGTCGACGTCGAGCGCGCGGCCCGCGAAGGCCCATTCGGCACCACCGTCGCCCACGGCAACCTCACCCTGAGCCTGATCGACGGGTTTCGCGACGAGCTGATGGAGACGACCGGCTTCACGCTGGGCGTCAACTACGGCTGGAACAAGGTCCGCTTCCCTGCCCCGGTGCCCAGCGGATCCCGCCTGCGCGGGCGAGTCGAGGTGCTGAGCCTCGACGACGCCGGTGGGGGCTGGTGGCAGGTGGTCCAGCGGTGGACCGTCGAGCGCGAAGGCTTCGAAAAACCGGTCTGCGTCGCCGACAGCGTGGGCCGGGTCCTGCTGCTTCCCTAAGGAGGTCGTACCGATGACTGCCGACACCATCCCGCAGCGACTGATCGACCAGGCCCAGAAGCAGGGCGAGGCCTCCGCCCTCTTCGAGAAGCGCGACGGCGCCTGGAAATCTTTCTCCTGGCGCGAGTACGGCGAGCTGGTGCGCCGGGCGAGCAAGGCGCTGATCGCCCTCGGCTGCGCGCCGGGCAGCACCACCTGCATCCTCGGGTTCAACCGGATGGAGTGGGTGGTGTTCGACCTCGCCTCGATGAGCATCGGCGGGGCTCCGGCGGGCATCTACGGCACCAGCTCGCCGAGCGAGGTCCGCTACATCGTCGACCACGCCCAGTCGCCGGTCGTCCTCGTCGAGAACGTCGAGCAGTGGAAGAAGGTCGAGAAGGAGCGGGCGAACCTGCCCCACCTGCGCCAGGTGGTGACGATGCGCGGCTGTCCCCGCATCGACGATCCGCTCGTGCTGTCGTGGGAAGACTTCCTCGCCCGCGGCGATCAGGTGCCCGATCTGAAGTACCTCGAGCGGGTCCACGCGCTCGAGCCCGAGGGCCTCGCGACGCTGATCTACACCTCCGGCACCACCGGCCCCCCGAAGGGAGTGATGCTCACCCACCGCAACCTCGCCTGGACGGCGGACGTGGCGGTCTCGGTCACCGGGGCGACGACCGTGGACTGCTCGCTCAGCTACCTGCCGCTCGCCCACATCGCCGAGCAGATGTTCTCGGTGCACTGCCCGATCACCGCCGGCATGAGCGTCTGGTTCGCCGAGTCGATCGAGAAGGTGCCCGACAACCTCAAGGAAGTGCGCCCGACCGTCTTCTTCGCGGTGCCGCGGATCTGGGAGAAGTTCTACACGGGCATCGGCAGCAAGCTCGCGGTGGCGAAGGGCCTCAAGGCCCGCATCGCCGGCTGGGCGCGATCGGTCGGCACGGCCGCGACCGCCTTCCGGATGCGGGGCGAGCCGTTGCCCCTCGCGCTGCGGCTGAAGTACCGCCTCGCCGATCGGCTGGTGTTCTCGAAGCTGAAGGCCGCGATCGGCCTCGACCGGGCGAAGATCTGCGTCAGCGGCGCGGCGCCGGTCTCGAAGGAAGTCCTCGAGTTCATGGCCAGCCTCGACGTGATCGTCCACGAGGTCTACGGGCAGTCGGAAGACACCGGCCCGACGACCTTCAACACTCCGGGGAAGGTCAAGCTCGGCACCGTCGGGCCGGTGTTCCCCGGCGTCGAGGTGCGCCTGGCCGAGGACGGCGAGATCCTGGTGCGCGGGCCGAACGTGTTCAAGGGCTACTACAAGGAGCCCGAGGCCACCGCCGCGGCCTTGATCGACGGCTGGCTCCAGTCGGGAGATCTGGGCTCCCTGGACCCCAACGGCTTCCTCACCATCACCGGCCGCAAGAAGGAGATCCTGATCACCGCCGGCGGCAAGAACATCGCGCCGAAGAACCTCGAAGCGGCGCTCAAGAACCACCCGCTGGTGAACGAGGCGGTGGTGATCGGCGACCGGCGCAAGTACCTCACCGCGCTGGTCACCCTCGATCCCGACGCGCTCACCCGCTTCTGCACCGAGCACGGGCTCCAGGTCGCCACCGCGCCCCAGTCGGAGCAGGTCCGCTCCCAGATTCAGCAGGCGGTCGATCGCCTCAACGAGGAGGTCGCCCGGGTCGAGCAGGTGAAGAAGTTCGCGATCCTCCCCCGCAACTTCACCATCCAGGACGGCGAGCTCACTCCGACGCTGAAGGTGAAGCGCAAGGCGGTGGCCGAGCACTTCGCGGCGGAGATCGAAGCGATGTACGTCGAGGCGTAGGCTACCGCGCGTACCAGGCGGCGACTTTCGGGTGCGCCTTCACCGCTTCGATCAGCGCGCGCAGCCTGGAAAACGGCTTGAAGGTGTCGGGCGGCACGTGGTCGATCTTGCCCTCGAGCAGCGGAGTCAACGCCACGAAGAGCTTGAGATC
>JAGSPQ010000297.1 GCA_018262385.1 Myxococcaceae bacterium
GGCGTACCTGCCCGACGGAGGCAGCGACGGGGGAATGTTCGCGATCACGCTCACCACCGATCCCGTCGACGACCTGTCGGATGCGCGGCTGCCGGGCTGGACGCAGGACGGCCTCGCCCTCACCGGCCTCACCGACGCAGGCACGAGCTCGACGGTCACCACCTATCCGGGCTTCTCGATGGGCTCGCCCGCCTCCATCGCCAATCGGCGGGCGGGCGTCCAATGGGTCCAGGTGCGGGCCTGGCGTGACTGGCTGATGCTCGTGAAGGCGTCCGCCAACACCAACTCCGAGGCGGTCGGGTTCTCCCCGGACGGCGGCATCGTCAGCGTCAGCGGGAAGATCGCGTCCGGGATGTGGGACGAAGCGATGCAGGCGGACCTCGACGGCAACGGGCAACCGGACTTCGTGATGCAGAAGGCAAGCGGCGTCTATGGGATGTACGAGTCGCTCGCGACAGTGCCGACCACTCCTCCGTCCCTCTTCAACGTGGCGGCGGGCGACGCCGGCTTCATTCCGGTTGGCCTGGGATTCACCGTCGGCTCTTACGGGTTCGGGGTGAGCATGTTCACCCTCTCGAGCACCGGCGCGCTGCGGCAGTTCGAGTCGTTCCAGTTGAACGGGATCACCTACCGCGGCCCCGAGGTGCCCAGGCCCGACCTCGCCGACGCGGGCTACGTGCAGGTCGTGCTCGCCGACGTCAACGGCGACGGCGGGAATGACCTCGTCTTGATCGAGCGCACCACTGGCAATCTGCGGATCGCGATTACGCCCTGACTCCTCAGTCCTGCGCGAAAGCGGGAGGCGTCTGCCAGGAAGCGTAGAAGCGCCGCACTCCGCCCTGCCAGGTCGAGATGTCGAACTGCTCGGAGTGCTGATCCCCGCGGCGGCCGACCGCCAGCTCTTCCCCGTCGTAGGCGGCGAGGTAGCCCGCCTTGAGCAGCTGCTGCACCACTCCCTGGTGGTAGGCGTCGAAGTCCGAGATCTGGCTGCGGTCGTTCGGGTCGATGCCGATTCCCTGCGCCTGCACCGCATCGATCGCCGCGTGGACCGCGTTCAGGAACGTCGACTTCGGAGCGATCGTCCGGTTCTGCACCGTGTTGACGTAGCCGGTGGTGCCGGGGTCCTCGGCCGTCTTCAGCCGGGTGGGCGCCAGCGCGTCGCCAGCCCCCGGGGTACCGGCCCCCTGCCGCGATCGGAACTCGGGGCTGGTGAGGAACACGTTGCGGATCTCCTCGCGCGACATCCCCGTCTCCAGTCCCTTCAGGTGCGCCTGCAGCCCGCCCGCGTCAGGCGCCCGGCCAAGCAGGTCGCGGTAGAGCCCGGTGACGAACTCGGCGTCGCCGGCGCTCGAGGCGGGCGGCGCCCGGCCGAGATCCACCGGGTTATTCCGGCTCGCCTCGAAGCGATCGCGGCTGGCGACCGCCGGCGGGGGGCGCGACGGCGGCGCGGCCTGCGCGACCTGGATCAACTTCGAGAACACGCTCTTCACCGCACTGGACAGCTTCATGGGGGACCTCCGGGGCGCGACGATGACCACCGGTGAAGTGTCGGTGGGCGGCGGTGGGAGGTTGCGGCTTGCGGCGCATCTGGCACCGGCGTGAACGCGATTGGCGCACCCAGACAAATCTCGGCCCAGGTCGATACAGTGCGCGCCGATGACCCCCATGAACGCGCGGATGCGGGAAGCCTTCAACACCCTCGAGCAGCACATCGAGCGTCGCTACGGAATCCCGGTGCGGATCCGCGACGTGCCCAACCCGTTCACCGGCGATCTCGACGGCACCGAGATCCACGTCGACCATGACGAGGACATCGAGAGCGCGCTCTTCATCATCGCTCACCTCTTCGGCCACACCGTCCAGTGGAACACCAGCGAGGCGTCGCGCGAGATTGGCTACAAGCTCTACCCGAACCCGTCGGAAGAGATGATCAAGAAGCTCCACGACTACGAGTACGAAGCCTGCCGGTACTCGATGCAGCTGTTCCACGAGGCCGGGGTGCACGACCTCGACCAGTGGCTGTCGGACTATTCGGCGTGCGACTTCGCGTACCTGCTCGACTTCTACCGGACCAACCAGAAGAAGCCCTTCAAGTCGTTCTGGAAGAACGGCGCGCCGCTGCTCACCCCGCGACCGATCCCCGAGTTCCACCCGACGAAGTGGGTGGCGAGAGGCGAGGGCATCGTCGTCTGAGCCACAGCTTTACAGCTTCGGCCTGGCAGAGCGCACGATCCACATCGCCCACTTCAGGTCGTGCCCCGGATCCGGCCGGCGTCCCAGCCGGTGGTCGAGCGCGTGCAGCGCATCGGCGAAGGCGGGCTCGAGCCCCGCGGCGGCCTGGTTCCGCAGCGCCTCGAGGTAGCTGCGAAAGCCGTCGGGGTGCGCTCGCTCCGAGGCCTCGAGCTGCCGATCGAGCTCGACGTATTCGGCCGCGATCCGATCGTACGCCCGCTCGGCCTCGGCCAGCTCGTCGTGGCTGACCCACCCGTGGTCGGCGGCGAAGGCCAGCCCAGACAGCTCCGGGGTGGCGGCCTTCAGCTGCGCATAGCGCGCGAGGATCGCCTCGATCGCTCCGGCCACCTCGCTGTGGGGATCGCCCATGACTGGCGAGGGTACTCCGGCCTTGACGGTGGCGCGCCGAGCGTGAAGTGCTGGCCCGATGGCACTCTCGTGGAAGAAGACGAAGGGCGAAATCTCCTCCTACGCGTCGGTCACCGACGACGGCGTGGTCTGCGGTGAGGCCGGCGACGATCCGCACGGGGTGAACAGCGAGTGCCGCTGCACCCGCCAGAGCTGGCTCGCGCGGGACGGCGACGGCGGGCGCTGCCGCCAGATCATCGCCGACAACTTCGGAGCAGAGGCGGTGGCGCAGATCGACGCCGCGCTCGCGCGGTGAGCCCAACAGTCGGGGCCTGCTGGGAGCCATTAGCAGGACAGCCACCCGAGCCAGGCACTGGAGCGGTGCGCTTGAAGACCTGCGCTTGAAGCGTAGGCGGCCTGTCCCGGCGGCGAGGTGGCGCCGGGTTGCGGCGCCGCTCGAGGTGGCGTGGGGGGTGCACCCGGTCACCGGATGCGTTCGAACCTCAAAGGGAAGTTGAGCTGTTCGCTGCTCCTCGCGTTGACGCTGCTGGCTTGCGGCGGCGAAGCGCGGGTCGAGATCGACCAGTACGAGGGCGACGACCCCGAGCTCTCGGCGAGCGCCGCACTCGGTGGATGCCGGGAAGGCAACTGCCTGTGCTTCACCGCGCTCGCCGACGTGATGGACGGCCGGGCCCCCGACCCGCGCTACCAGAACAACCTCGGGCCGGAAGACGTGCGGGCGGTGTTCAGCAACGGCGGCTCGGAGAACATCCCGCTCACCTGCCGCACCGTTCACTACTGGGCCCAGAACAACCCCAACCCGGCCTGGCTCGAGAGCTACTTCGAGCTGCAGCTGGCAACCGGCACCCCCTCGCTGTTCGGCGGCGAAGTCTTCTCGTCGACCTACAGCGCGCTGATGGTGGGCGACGCGATCGCCGTCCTCGCCCGGGCGCGCCAGCGGGGGCACGTCGCGCTGGTCGAGAAGGCGTCCCGGTACCTCGAGGCCTACTTCACCGCGCTCGCGCTCGGCTCGGTCGAAGGGCGCGTCACCTCGCACGTCACCCACAACCGGTTCGGCCTGTTGACCGAGTCGGCCAGCGAGCCGGCGCTCACCGTCGGCCTGGTGGGCAGCCGCTCGTACGTCAACGGCCACAACGCCGAGGCCCACGCCGGCACCACCGGCCTGCAGGGCGTGCTGCTCGCGATGGCGCTCGACCACCCCCAGCGCGAGTTTCGCTCGGACCTGCGCGCCAGCCCCGGCTACTACGGCGGACTGCGCGCGGCGGTCTCGGCGGCCGGCTACTCACTCAACAGCAGCGGCCGGGTCACCCTCACCAGCCAGTCGGTGCCGGCGGAAGTCTTCGGGCTCACCGAGGCCAGGCGCGCCGAGCTGCTCGCCCTGGTGCGCGGCGGCGGAGCGAGCGGCGCGCTGTCGGTGCTGCGGCCGTACGAGCTGAGCTGCGAGCTCACCGTGCTGCGCACCACCGGCGGGGTCATCAGCTGGTGGGGAACCAGCGACAGCACCGCGCGGCCCTGCAATGCGCGCAAGGGTGGCTCCTGGGCGGTGGCGAAGCTCGAGGCTGGCGGGGTGTTGACCCTGGTCACCCGGTCCAACGATCGATGGGGCGGCGGCGACATGGGCACGGTGTGGCGCGACGGCGCGGCGATCTGCGCCGAGTCGTCGACCCTGCCCCGGCTGTGCGTGCCGCTTCCGCCGGGAAGCACCGTCTACGAGCTGGTGCTCGGGCGCAGCGGGGCCCGCTGTGTCAGCGGCGCCTGTGGCGGCCCGCCTGCTCCGCCGCCGCCTCAACAGGGGACGTTCGGCGCTGCCTTCGTCTCTCAGGCGGTGCCGGCAGTGGTCGCCCCCGGCGCGCGCTTCGCCGTCCACGTGACGATGCGCAACAGCGGCACCGCCCGGTGGTCCACCGGCGCGAGCGTGCGGCTGGGGAGCCAGGCCCCGCAGGACAACCTCGTCTGGGGGCTGGGGCGGGTCGATCTCCCCGCGGGGGTGGAGGTCGCGCCGGGCGCCAGCCACACCTTCTCCTTCGAAGCGACCGCTCCCTCGACGCCCGGGGCACGGCCGTTTCAATGGCAGCTGCTGCGCGAGGGGCTCGCCTGGTTCGGGGCGAGCACCGCGGCCCTCGACGTCGAGGTTCGTTAGCGCGGCTTGAGCGTGCCGGTGAAGGCCTCCGAGTCGAACCAGCCCGCGATGCCGGGGGCGGCCCGCTCGAGCGCGGCGCGGTCGAACTTCCAGATCCGGTAGGCCTCGGCGAACGCCTCCGACGGCAGGGTCCGC
Source organism: Myxococcaceae bacterium (assembly GCA_018262385.1). Taxonomy (GTDB): domain Bacteria; phylum Myxococcota; class Myxococcia; order Myxococcales; family Myxococcaceae; genus JAGSPQ01. The sequence goes on from JAGSPQ010000297.1 coordinate 4,877, forward strand.
CCGTACGGCGTCGGTGCGCTCGCCAGCGGCAGCTTGGCGAGGAACGCCGCCTCGGCCGGGCTCTGCTGCAGCCCCTGCTTCGCGGCGGCCTGGAGATCGGTCCACTTCTTCTGGAGCGCCTTGACGTTCGCCGTCTCGTCCTTCGTCGCGGCGGCGCGGGCGTCGATCGACTTGCCCAGCTCGGGGTCCTTCGTCCTGGCCCACTCGGCGCGGTCGGCGTCGTACTTCTTCTGGCCCTCGTTGAAGGCGTTGGAGGCGTCCTCGAGCGCCTTGCGCGCGACCTTCACCTCGTCGAACTGGCGCTGAGAGCCGGCCCGCGACAGCGCGTGCGCGACCTCGTGCATCAGCATCGCCGCCGACTGCGGCACCAGCGCGTCGACCGTGCCGGTGAAGCGCAGGCGATCGCCCTCGCGCGCGGCGTCGTACAGCTCGATCCGCGGCCGGGGGAGCGTGGTGTCCTGGCGGTAGACGGCGAGCATCCGCCCGCGGCCGACGCCGGTGGCCGGCTTGGGGATCCGGTGAAAGGGCATCCCGGCGAGCAGCGCCAGCTCGTCCTTCGACAGCCGCGAGAGCACGAGGTCCACCACGAAGCGCATGTCGCTGTCCCACGCGGCGCCGTCGTCGACGAACTCCCCGACGCCGTACTTCTGCTGCAGCTCGGCCGAGCTTCTCGCGGGTGGCGCCGACCGAGAATGAGAGGGTGGCCGCTTCCCAGAGGACCTGCACCGGGGTGAAGGAGCCCTTCCCTTCGACCATCAGGTCGTTCTCCGACATCGGCTTCATCGAGATCCCCATCAGCAGCGCCTGCTTCACCTCGCGCGACAGGTCGGCGATTCCAGTGGCGCCGGTGGCGACGTTCTTCGCCGTCAGCCCCTTGGCCTTGAGCTGGGCCTCGAGCACCTCGTTCAGCCGCTTGTCGTCCAGCCCCCTCACCGACGTCACCGGTGGATCGTCCAGCTCGTAGACGGGTGCGCCGGCGTAAGCGACCGAAGACAGTGAGGCAGCCAGCAGCAGCGGACCTGCGAGGGTGAATCGGGGCATGTCGGCCTTGGCTCCGGGAGAACGAGGAAGCGCGAGGGTAGTGCGAATGGAAGCGGCGACGCTCAAAAAGGCGCTGCGCACGGCCGCACTCGCCGGCGGCGCGCAGCCCAGAGCCACACCATCAGCCCCAGCAGCCCGCCCGGCGCGGCGGAGCACCCGCCATAGGCGGTCATCTCACCCGCAGGAGCTCGGGGCTTCGGCGCCGGCGTGACGGGTCCTCCCGGGATCACCGCCACCCCCTCGAGCGGGACGAAGGGCAGCAGGTCGTCCACCGCGTAGATCGCGGGGCCCGAGCCCTGGACGAGGAAAGGACGGCTGCGAAGCGGCGGCCCCAGGGGCAGCGCGTCGACTTCCGCCAGCGGCAGCTCCTTCACCTTCGAGAGATCCAGGTGCCAGCGCGACGCGGTGGCCGGATCCGGCACTGCGCGCCTGAAGCCCTCGTCCATCACGTA
>JAGSPQ010000298.1 GCA_018262385.1 Myxococcaceae bacterium
CTTTCCTTCCACCGACGAGAGGAGCCGCTCGAGCTCGTCGACCTTCTCCCGCAGGATCTCGAGATCGCCGGTCGAGGGCAGGTTCATCGCCGAGAGGGCGCTGCGCAGGCTCTTGTCGAGAGTGCCCTTGGCGGTCAGCGTCCGCGAGACGAGCGTCTGCACCGTCGCGACGAACTTCTCGTTCGACAACAGCTGCTGGGCAATCTTCCCGATGCGCTCCTCACCGGTCGCCACCAGTTTCTTCATCACCGCGTTGTTCTTGAGCATGGGCGCGCGGATGCTGATCTCCGCGTTCGAGCGTGTCAAGGTTGGAAAAGTCCCTGTGATTCCAGTTCTCCTCGACAAGCGACTCCTCATCGTTACGGGCAAGGGCGGCGTGGGAAAGACCACGGTCGCCACTGCGCTCGGGCTCGCAAGCGCCCGCGCCGGGCAGCGCACCCTGGTCTGCGAGGTCAACGCGCGCGAGCGCGTCGCCGGCCTGCTCGGTCGGCCCGAGACCGGGGCCCAGATCACTTCGCTCGAAGAGAACCTCTGGGCGGTCGACGTGAAGCCGCACGAGGCGATGCGGGAATACGCGCTGATGATCTTGAAGTTCGAGAGCATCTACAACGCGGTGTTCGAGAACCGGCTGGTGCGTTACTTCCTTCGCTTCGTTCCCTCGCTCCAGGAGTTGGTGATCCTCGGGAAGATCCTCTTTCACCTCAAAGAGAAGCGCCCGGACGGCAGCTGGCGATTCGAGCGGATCATCATCGACGCTCCCTCGACCGGGCACGCGATCACCTTCTTCTCGGTGCCCAAGGTGATCCTCGACACCGTGCCGCCCGGCGCCCTCGCCAACGACGCGAAGTGGATGCGCGAGTGCCTGATTGATCCGGCGATCACGGCAGCGGTGTTGGTCTCGCTGCCCGAAGAGATGCCGATCAACGAGACCCTCGAGCTGGCGGCCGCGCTCAAAGATCGGGTCCAGATTCAACCGCAGGTGGTGGTGCTCAACGCCTTCATCCCGACGCGCTTTTCGCCCGCCGATCTCGATCAGCTCGCCGCGGGAGAGCTGCGGGATCTCGCGCTCGCCCACCAGGCCCGCGCCCGGCTGTCGGTCTCGGCCGCCGATCGGCTCAAGGCGCTCGGCCACCCGCTCTACACCGTGCCGCGCCTGTTCACCCCGACCTTCGGCCGCGCCGCGATCGAAGAGGTGAGCGGCCACCTGGGGGCCAGGTGAATCCGATTCCGGACGCGGTTCACCGCAGCAACGTCCTGGTCTGCGTCGGCCCGGGTGGAGTCGGGAAGACCACCGTCGCGGCCACCCTCGCCCTGCGCGCGGCGGTGGAAGGCAAGGGGTCGCTGGTCTGCACGATTGATCCCGCCAAGCGGCTGGCCAATTCGCTCGGGCTGGCCGAGCTCGGGAACGCCGAGACCCGCATCGCCGACCCGATTCTCGCCGCCGCTTCCGGCCAGCAGCCGCGCGCCGCGATGCACGCGATGATGTTGGACATGAAGCGCGCGTGGGACGAGCTGATCGAGCAGCGCGCTCCGGCCGACAAGCGGGAGAAGATCCTCGGCAACCGCTTCTACCAGTCGCTGTCGACCGCGCTGGCCGGCTCGCAGGAATACATCGCGATGGAGAAGCTGTGCGAGCTGAGGATGCAGCGCGGCTATCCGATGATCGTCCTCGATACGCCGCCCACCGCGCACGCGCTCGATTTTCTCGACGCTCCCAACCGGATCCTCGACTTCCTCGACAACGATGCCGCCAAGTGGCTGCTGACCCCGGCGCTGGCGGCGGGGAAGATCGGCCTCAAGCTCTTCAACCTCGGCTCGAGCTACGTCGCCAAGACCATCTCGAAGTTCACTGGCGTCGAGACCCTGCAGGAGCTGGCGAACTTCATGCTCCACATGAGCTCGATGTACGAGGGCTTCCGAGAGCGGGCGCACCAGACCCGCGCGCTGCTGGAGGCCGACACCACGTCCTTCGTCCTCGTCACCGGGCCGATGCCCGAGCGGCTCGACGAGGCAGTCTTCTTCCACACCACCTTGCTGCAGAACCACCTCAGCATGGCGGCGGTGGTGGTGAACCGGGTTCATCCTCCGGTTCCGGCGGCGCTCTGGAGCCACGCCAAGAAGCTGCCCGACGAGCTGCGAAAGCGGGTCGAGGCGACCCTGAACGAGAATGACCACCTCGCCTCGCAGGACGCCCGCGGGGTGGCGCGGCTGGCCGAGCTTTGCGCTCCGACTCCGCTGGTGTTGATCCCGCGGTTCGAGCTGGACGTACATGACCTCACAAGCCTCTGGAACACCTCCCGCTTCCTGTTCGGGGAAGCCCACATCGAAACGGCCCTTCCCTCGCGTTAGGATCGAGCTTTTTGACGGAACCGTCGGGGCGAGCGGGCTGTCAGTCGAGGACTCGAGGGAGTGACCTTGTCCAATCGAAGCAACCTGTTGATCACGTCGCTGCTGCTGCTGGGGTGCAGCCACGTCAAGCCGATCGCCACCGGCGACGAGAAGCACGAGGTGAAGTTCGAAGAGGTCGTGATCCTCGGCGATCTGGAGCTCGAGAAGCTCAACGACGAAGAGCTGTTCGCCGGAGGCACCTCGTTCTTCGCATCCGAGGACTACGCCCAGGCCGCCCGCTACTTCGGCCGGCTGGCCGACTTTCACCCCAACAGCATTCACCGCCGCGCCGCGCTCTACAACGCCGGGCTCGCACTCGAGAAGCTCAAGCTCTGGGAAGAGGCGCACCAGCGGTTCCAGGAACTGGCCGATGCGGCCAGGGGAACCGGCGACTCGCTCGATGCGGCGTTTCGAGTGGCCGAGACGCTCTACCACCAGCAGCGGTTCGACGAAGCGGTGGTGGTGCTGCGGGTGATCGGCGGCCGCGAGGACCTGCCGATCAACAAGCGGATGGAAGCCCGGGTGCAGCAGGGAATCTGCGAGCTCGAGAGCGGCCAGTCGGACGTGGCGGAGATGACGCTCCGAAAAGTGATGAGCACCTGGCAGGACCTGAAGGACAAGGATCTGGTCGACGAGTACTTCCCGGCCCAGGCCCAGTTCTTCATGGGAGAGATCTACCGGCTTCACTACGAGGCGGTGACGCTGGACGCCGACAAGACCAGCGACCAGCTGGCGAAAGACGTCGAGTACAAGGCCGAGCTGTTGCTGTCGGCGCAGGGGCACTACCTGCGCGCGATCCGGATCGGCAATGGGTACTGGGCGACCGCGGCCGGGGCTCAGATCGGCGGGCTGTACGAGAATCTGTACGAGCACATGATGAACGCGCCGGCGCCGAGCGAGCTGAGCAAGGACGAGGGCGCGATCTACAGCCAGGAACTGCGCAAGAAGATCCGCATCCTGATTACCAAGGCGATCACGGTCTACGAGCGGACCCTCGAGGCGGCCGAGCGGATCGGCGCGTCGAGCCCGTTCGTCGAGCGCACCCGCGACAGCCTGAAGCGGATGAAGGACATGCTGCTGGCCGATGCGAAGGCGGAGGAAGAGACGCCGCCGCCCAGCAACGTCCCGCACGGTTGAGTTCGCTTTCAGCTAGAAGTTCGCGCACGTGATCGACGCGATCTTCAGCCCGGAAGCACTGGCCGAGATCCGCGCCTACAAGGATCCGCTCTACGCCTCGCGGCTGGCGTACGAGTTGATCAGCCTGGGGGTCTGGGCGCTGGTGCTGGGCGTGGGTGTTGTCCCGCTCTACGCCTGGTCGGGGCGAATGACTGCCCGCTTCGATCGGCGCTTCTCCTCGCTGAGGTCGGCTCCCATCGTGAGGACGGTTCCGAGGGCGCTCGATCGGATCTGGGGCGGGCCGGGTTGGGGAGCGGCGGTGCTGTTCCTGATCGTGCTCGAGCAGGCGAACATGCTGGCGTTCCTTCCCCTCGATTTCTATTTCGGCTTCATCCACGAGCGGAACTTCGGGATGTCGACCCAGAGCCTGGGCAGCTACGGGTGGGACTACTCGAAGTCGGTGGTGATCGCGATGGTGCCGCTGGCGGCGCTCGCCTTCGGGATGCTGGGGTTGGCGCGCCGGCTGTCGAAGTGGTGGCTGATCATCGGAGGCGTGGGGGCGTTCGGATTGCTCTTCTCGGCGACGATCGACCCGTACCGGTCGCAGGTCTACTTCGACCAGGTCCCGCTGCCGCCGGGAGAGGTGCGTGAGGCGATCACGGCGTTGATGAGGAAGGCCGACATCGACTTCAAGGATGTCCTGGTCGAGAAGACGCTGAGCAAGACGGTGCGGGTGCAGGCGTACTTCGCGGGCAAAGGGCCGACGCGCACCATCGTCCTCAACGACGCGTTGCTCAAGGAGCTGACCACGCCCGAGATCCTCGCCGTCGTGGGGCATGAGGCCGGCCACGTTCACGAGCGGCGCTGGCTGGGACAGCTGGGCTCGACCCTGGGCCTGCTCGGGTTTCTCTACGTGATCGAGTTGCTGCTGCGGCTGGTCGCCAGGCGCGGTTGGTGGGGAGTCAAAGAGCGCGCCGACGTGCGGACGCTGCCCCTGGTGTTCGTGGTCTTCTGGATCGCCACCCTGGTGATTTCGCCGGTGAGCGGAGCGTTCAGCCGCCATCGAGAGCTGGAGGCGGACCAGTTCGCCTTGCGGCTGACCGGGGATGTGCCGACGTTTCGACAGATGCTGATCAAGCTGGCGCGGGTCAACAAGATGGATCCCGATCCGCCCGCGTGGATCGTGCTCAAGGGTTGGTCGCACCCACCGATTCGCGAACGGCTCGAGGCGATTCGGTAGGCCCCCGACGAAACCGGCGGCGGGTAGCGCGGAGGCGTCTACCCGCCGACTCGGTGAGGTATCTCGGAAGTCCCCCACTCCCGAGCCCTCGTTTTCGTCAGCGTGAGCTCGCGGCCTTGCCTCCACGAACCGCCTTCACTGCCATCATCGTGATCGCCTTCACCAGGCCCCGGGCGCGGCGGCCGGCCGCGGTCTCACCGTGCGGATCCGCCTCGACCGCCTGCGCGAGGTCGGTGAAGCCCTGGCGATCGCCGGCCTTCAGCCGCAGCTCGCCGCGGTTGGCGAGGGCGATCGGGTTCTTTGCGTCACCCGAGATCGCGGCCGAGTACTCGGTCACCGCGTCGTCGATGCGGCCGAGCTTCTGGTAGACGGTCCCGAGCGCCGCGTGGCTGGCCGAATCCTTCGGGTTCATTTCGACCAGGCCCTCGAACACGATCCGGGCCTCGTCGAGACGGCCTCCGGCAGCAAGGTCGCAGCCAATCTGTGCGATTGCTTTCGCCTCCGCGAACGTCAGGCCACTGACTTCGGCCCAAGACAGTTCGCCGCGGGCCACCGACTTGAGCGTATTCGTCATCTGCTCGTCTGCGCGCATTTGCTCCTCCGAGTATTTGATGATTCGAGTCATGGGATCACCGGATGTGGCCGATCGAGCCCATCGCCATCTGGTGGTAGGCGTTCATCAGGTTTGAAATCAGCGTGTGCATTTCGGACAGCCGGCTGGCTGCTCGCTGCAGCTTAGTGGGCAGCATCGCGAGCTCTTTCTTCTCGCCAGCCGACATCTTGGGCCCACCCTTCGC
>JAGSPQ010000299.1 GCA_018262385.1 Myxococcaceae bacterium
CCCGCATGCCCCGCGGTGGGCCTCAGGCTCACATTTCCAGGCGTTACTCCGCTGGAACTCTGGCTCAGGGAGGACAGACGTAGGCGCCGTAGGGCCGGTAGCCCTGGCCCCCATCGAACACCGCCTGGAGCAGGTAGCCCCCGCGGATCGACGCCGCCAGCCCGATCCGGCTCGGCGCCGGGCTGAGCTGGGCGATCGGCGTCGGCACCCCGTTCACCGCGCTCATCCACACCGTCGACCCGGTGGTCCAGAAGACGCTCGCGCGCGCGTACGACGGGTGAACGCTCACGTTTCCGATCGTTCCCGCGTCCGTTTCCCAGAAGGGAGTGAGGGGGGCCCCGGAGAAGACCCCCTCGGCGGCATAGAGGCGATTCTGATCTGGGCAGACCACCAGCACCGAATCCCTTCCCGCATCGGTGGCGGTGGTCTGGGTGGACACCGCGCAGCGCGCGGCCTGCGACGGGGTCGCCAGGTCGACCTGGCTGCCCAGCGGCTGCAGGTCGGTCGAGTACAGCTGCAGCGCCAGCGACGCGGGAGAAGCGAGCGCCACCGCGAGCTCCTCGGCGCCGACCGCGGCCGCCTGGTACCGGGTCCAGCCCGCGTCACTGCTGGGTTGCAGCCGCGCGCGGGTTCCCCCGTCGGGCCACAGCGTCAGCAGCTGCTGGGAGGCGACGAGCATCGCCGAGCGATCGTGGGTCACGCTCAGCACCCCCTGGCCGGCCAGCAGCGGGCTGGCCATTGGCAGCTCGATCTCGAGGAACCCACCGTCTGGACCGTAGGCGTAGGTCCCGTCGAGGTTGAGGCGGCGCAGGTAGTCGGCCGGCGGCACGCCGACGAAGAGCTGGTTGAGGTAGCCGCCGAACGAGACCGCGGGCGAGGTGCCCTCGAGCGGCAGCGGGCTCGGCCGGGCAACGAGGAACACGTCGCTGACCGGCCGCAGCTGCTCGTCGAACAGCTGCGCGTTGGGCCCGAACGCGACGTACCAGGCGCCCGACAAGCTGGTGGCGAACGGAAAGTCGGTCTGCCCGCCCGGCACCGGCGCGCCGATCGGCCTCCACTGGGAGACGTCGACCCCCCCGCTGCAGTCGTTGTCCACCCCGTCGCACAGCGACTCGAAGTCCTCGAACTTCGGGCCGTACTCGGCCGCGCAGGCGGGGAACTGGCCGGCCTGGCACTGGACCTTCGCCCCCTGGCAGGTGCCCAGCTGCAGCGGGCACAGCTGGGTGAGCACGCCGCCATCGGGCGCTTGATCGACGGTGCCGTCGCAGTCGTTGTCGAGCCCGTCGCAGATCTCGGCGACGCAGCTCGGCCCGGCATCGGAGCCGCCATCTTCGCCCGGGCCGGCATCGCGCCCCGCGTCGCCCCCCGCATCGACGCCGGCATCGACTCCCGGGGCCGGCCCGCATTGGCACCCGCTGACGGCGAGGACGAAAACCCCAGTGAGGACGCGGCGCATGGCGCGCACCCTACTCGACGCCTGCGCTACAGCGCGTCGGGATCCCACTCATCGAGCGCCGGCTTCTTCTTCTTCTCTTCCTTCTTCGGCTCTTCGCGCTTCTCGACCTTCTTCGGAGCAGGCGCCGCGTCTTCCGCCCGCACGTCGCTGTCCAGGGCCGGCTGCTTCTTCGGCTCTTCCCGGGCGGGCTCGGGCTTCGGCTCGGCCTTCGGCTCGGGCTTCGGCTCGGCCTTCGGCTTCTCGGCCTTGTCGTCGACCTTCGAGATCTGCGAGCGGTTCGACTTGGGAACCTCGTCTTCCCTCAGCTCGTAGGTGGGCTTCGGCTTCGGCGCCGGCTCGTCCTCCGCCGGCTTCTCGACCCGCTTCTCTTCCGGCTTCTTCTGCGCCGTCCGGGTCGGCAGGCCATCGCCGTCGACGTCGCGTGAAGACGGGCTGCCGCTGATCGACCCTTCGTCGAGGTTGTTCCGCCGGGTCTCGAAGAACGTCTCGCGGCAATCGAGCTCGGCCCGGCCGCACTTGCTCAGGCAGGGGTTCAGCTTGGCGCGCATCTTCAGGTTGGTGTTGCCCCCCCACCTGATCGCGCAATCCTCTTTGCACTCCGCAAAATTGTCGTCGCACTCGGTGGGCGCGAGGGGCCGCTCCTGCCCCCAGGCGATCGCGGTCCCGAACACACTGACCCACAGCAGCAATCGGCTCACGGTTACCAGCCTAGAACACCTCTTGCTTAGACGGACCCCATGCCCACCGCGTTCCCGCTGTTGAGTCTGCTCGCCCTCGGTCTTGTCTCCGCCGCGCCACGTCAGCCCTCGTTTCGGACCGGGGATGTGGTGCTTCAGACCTCACGCTCGGCGATGTCGCTGCCGATTCAGGAAGCGACCTCCAGCCGCTGGAGCCACACCGGGTTGATCGAGGTCACGGCGAAAGGCGTTTTCGTGGTCGAGGCGGTACAGCCGGTCTCGCGCACCCCATGGGCCCACTGGCGCGCCCGCGGCGAAGGGGGGGCGGTGAAGGTGCTGCGGCTGAAGCAGCTCGATCCCCAGGCGGCCACCCGTTCGCTGGAGTGGGCGACCGGGATGATCGGCCGCCCCTACGACGCGCGGTTCGGCTGGGGCGACGAGGCGCTCTACTGCAGCGAGCTGGTGGTGAAGGCGCTCGAGCACGGCAGCGGGGTCCGGGTGGGGCACTTCGATCGGCTCGACGCGCTCAAGCTCTCGAAGGCCTCGCGCGCCCTGGCGCTCGAGCGCGCGGTGCCGCTGTCGACCGAGGTCGTCACCCCGGCCGCGCTCGAGCAGGACCCGCGGTTCGAGGTGGTCTACCCGTGACGGGTCAGTGCACGGTGTAGCCGCCGACGGGCATCAGGCAGACCGCCTCGACGAACGGGCCCCGCCCGGCCAGGTGCTTGGCCAGCTCGACCGCGGTGGCGGTGATCGAGGCGGGCACCAGCACCCGCGCCTTCCACTGCCACACCCCCTCGTCGCGGCGGTAGTTCCACGACTTCTCGACCAGTCCGATCGACTCGCCGATGCGACCGGCCCGCTCCATCGCCCCCCGCAGGACCTGCGCGACGCCTTCGATCGCCTCGACCGCGACGTAGAACTCCGGGCAGTCGGGGTGTCCCAGCCCCCGCAGCACCAGGCAGCGGGGCTCCGGCTCTTCGATCAGCACGACGTCGGAATCAGGGACCAACCTCAGCCCGGAGTGGCGGTGCGAGTGGTTGCGTTTCCGGGTCCCTGCGCTGGCTCGAGCCATGGTGCTCCCTCCCAGAAGTTTCGAGGCCACTGGTGCAAGCGGCTCACCAGCCTTCGGGCCCTGAAACTCGTGGCCGGCGGCGAGCGCGCGGGTCAAATCGTGCGCGCGCGCATACCTGTTCGGCGCTCGGAGCGATCGTGGTAGCTGACCGCACATGCCGGAGCTGCCGGAAGTCGAGATTGCCCGCCGCACCCTGGTGCGCTGGTTCGAAGGTCACCAGGTCAAGCGGGCCGAAGCGACGAAGACGCGCATCTTCCGCGGCGCCAAACCTCAGGCGTTCGAGGCGATCCGCGGGCCGCTCACCCGGGCCGAGCGCAAGGGCAAGTACCTGCTGCTGTCGTTTGGCGAGCAGGGCCTGCTGGCCCACCTGGGGATGACGGGGAAGTTCCTCAAGCGCCCGCCGGGGGAAGAGGTGCCCTACAGCCGCGCCCGGTTCGTGCTCGACAGCGGCGAGGTGATCCACTTTCGCGACCCGCGGATGTTCGGGCGGATCGAGCCGGCGCCGGCGGCGAAGCTGTGGTCGCTCGGCGTGATCCAGGACCTCGGCGTCGACCCGCTCACCGACGGGCTCGACGTCGAGCGGCTCAAGGCGGCGATCGGCAAGAGCAAGCAGGAGCTGAAGGTCGCGCTGATGGACCAGGGCCGGATCACCGGCCTGGGAAACATCCACACTTCCGAGGCGCTCTACCGGGCGAGGCTTCACCCCAGCCGCGCCCCGGCCTCGCTCACCGGGGACGAGTGGAAGCGGCTGTGCGAGGGGATCCACGCGGCGATCGCCTACGGGCTCGAGGAGCAGGGGAACGTCGACGAGATCCAGTACGTCGAGGAGCCCGGCGCCCCCAACCCCTTCCTCGTCTACGACCGCGCCGGCGAAGAGTGCGGCAACTGCAACGCGGTGATTGAGAAGAGCGAGCACGGCGGGCGCTCGTCGTACTTCTGCCCCGAGTGCCAGCCCTTCGTCCCCGGGGAGCCGCGGATCGCCGCGCCCCGCCGGGTGGCGGTGGTGCGCAAGAAGGCGAAACGGAAGTCCAAGGCGAAGAGGAGCCGCACATGAGCCAGGTGAAAGCGAAGGGCCTCGATCACGTGGCGATCGCGGTGAAGGACCTCGAGCAGGCGATCGCGTTCTACCAAGCCACGTTCGGGCTCGAGCTGGCCGAGATCGAAGAGGTGAAAGACCAGAAGGTCCGCACCGCGATCTTCGGGCACGGCCTGGGGCGGATCGAGCTGATCTGCCCTACCGAGCCGGACACCTCGGTGGCGAAGTTCCTCGACAAGCGCGGCGAGGGGCTGCACCACATCTGCATCGAGGTCGACGACATCGAGGCCTGCCTGGCCGAGCTGAAGCAGCAGGGGGCTGCGCTGATCGACCAGACCCCGAAGATCGGTGCCGGCGGCGCAAAGATCGCGTTCATTCATCCCAAAGGCGCGCACGGAGTGCTGACCGAGCTGCGGCAGGGGCCGAAGAAACCCTGAAATCGCCTCGTTGCGCGCTCGGAGGTGGGCGGTGCTTTTCCCTTGGACGCCGCTGCAAGCCGGTGGCAGAACCCGCCGCCTCATGGCCCCCTCAACTCGATTCTGGATGGCAGCGTTTGTCGTGCTGTTCGCGCGCTCCTCTTTCGCCCAGACCGAGGACGGTGGGACGGTGGCGGCCCCTGCGGCCAACGACATCGAAGGGCTGCGGCGGGAGCTCGACGCCACCCGCAAAGAGCTCAAGGAGATGCGCGAAGAGGTCCGGGCGCAGCTCGCGACCCAGTCGGTCGCCCAGGGCTGGAGCGAGGACTTCGTCGAAGAGAAGCGCAAGCTCGAGGTCTTCGTGCCGGACGGGTATTTCCGGATCCGGCCCGAGCTGTTCCACCGCTTCGACCTCGGCCGCAACCCGGATCCCTCGGGCTACACCCTCTTCCCCATTCCGCCCACCACCACCCCGGGCGCGGTCAGAGAGCGCACCATCGCCGGGGTCAACATGCGCTTCCGGTTCGAGCCGACCTTCAACATCTCGGAGGAAGTGCGAATCCGGGTGCAGGTCGACGCGCTCGACAACGTGCTGATGGGCAGCAGCTCCGACTACGCCTTCTCCCGCGATCCGAATCACGTCTACGCCCGCGACAACTTCAGCATCCAGACCAGCAGTCAGGTGCCGCCCCGCTCGGGCATCAACGCGCTGCAGGACTCGATCGCGATCAAGCGGGTATGGGGCGAGGTCTCGACCCCGGTCGGGCTGCTGCGCTTCGGGCGAATGGGCTCGCAGTGGGGCCTGGGGATGCTGCACAACGACGGCACCTGCCTCGACTGCGACTGGGGCGACACCGTCGACCGGGTGATGTTCGTC
>JAGSPQ010000300.1 GCA_018262385.1 Myxococcaceae bacterium
CAACGAAGGGTTCGCCACCTACCTGGGGAGCCTCGCCGAGGACAACTACAACGAGAACGACATGGTCGAGGTGCAGAACGCCGCCTACATCTTCGACGGCTACTTCGCCCAGGAAGCCGGCCCCCGCTCGCACGCGCTGACCGGCCGCGGCGGCTCGAGCCCCGAGGAGATGTTCGATTCGATCTCCTACACCAAGGGGGCGATGGTGCTGCGGATGCTCGACACCTGGATCGGGCGCGCCGAGATGAAGAAGGCGCTCAAGGCCTACCTCGAGAAGCACGCGCTCGGCACCGCGACCAGCGACGACTTCTTCGCCGCGGTGTTCGCCAGCACCAAGAAAGAGAAGGAGCTCAAGCCGTTCAAGGAGGCGTGGCTGAAGAAGAAGGGATACCCGGTGCTGTTCCCGGAAGTCACCTACTCGGGCGGCACGGCGACGATCACCATCCGCCAGCAGCCGGTGCACCCCGACGAGAAGGGCCCGTTCGTCTTCAAGCTGCCGGTGGTGCTCCACCGCGCGCTGGAGCCGAAGTACGCGAAGGAAGAGCTGATCGTCGTCGACAAGCCGATCGTGACGGTGAAGGTCGAGGTGCCGGGCGCGCCGCAGTGGGTGAACTGGAACAAGACCGGCGCCGCGCTGGCGAAGATCAACACCCCCTCGGTGTCGGAGGAACAGTGGGTCGACGCGGCCCGCAACGATCCGGATCCGGTATGGCGGCTGCTGTCCACCTGGGTGCTGCTGGGCGAGCTGGCCAACCCCGAGCTGAAGGCCGAGACCCGGCCGACCGACACCGCGTTCAACGCGATCCTCGACGTGCTGAACAAGGATCCCTCGGCCTACGTGCGCGAGGCGGTGCTGACCAAGCTCTCGCGGACCCGGTGGAAGCGGCTGCCGGCGGACCTCGGGCCTCCGGTGTTCCAGCTGGCCAAGCGGCCCGACCTGGCCGAGGACGCGCTCGGGCAGATCCGGGTGCGCCGGGCGGCGATGGTGCTGCTGGGGAAGATCGACTTCCCCGAGGGGCACCGGTACCTGCTGTCGGAGATCCAGAAGAAGGACCAGGACCTCAACTTCCTCTCGGCGCTGGGCGACGGAGTGGCGCACCTGGGCACCTCGGAGGCGCTGGCCACCCTGTCGGCGGCGATGCGGACCCACAAGCCGCGCGGCTACGCCTGGTACCGCAACACCGCCGAGGCGCTCGGTTCGGTGGGGAACGTCGACGCGGTGAAGGCGGTGAAGGAGCTCTTCAAGGAGAACGCCGGCAACAACGAGATGATCCGCAACGTGCTCTACCGGCTGGATCACAACCACCTGCTCAAGGCGTCGCCCGAGCTGATCAGCTGGGTGCGCGAGGCCGCCCTCGACGAGCAGGCGTACGCCGAGAACATCCGGGCCGAGATGCTCGAGCTGCTCGAGAACTCGAAGGCCAAAGAGACGAAGGACGCGCTGACGGTGATCGCGGAGAAGTCGGCTTCCGAGCGGCTGAAGAACACCGCCCGCAACCTGCTCGAGACCAACTTCGCGATGGCGAAGCCCGCCGCGCCCGCGCCGGCCCCGAAGAAGAAGTAGCCGCTACTTCAGCTCGCGCTCGACCGCTTCGATCAGCGCCTTCGGCTCGGCCACGCCGGCGTAGGCGAACGACAGGGTGCCGTCGCGCCGGAAGATGAACCGGGTCGGCAGCTGCTTGATCGGCCCGAACGGCGTCTCGCCGGCGCGGACCTGATCGTCGGCGACGATCAGCGGCAGCCGCAGCTCGTTCATCTCGGCGAACGGCTCGAGCACCTTGCGCCCCTCGAGATCCATTCCGATCAGCACCACCACCAGGTCGCTGGGATGATCCTTCTGCAGCTTGGTCAGCACCGGCAGATCGACCAGGCAGGGGAAGCACCAGGTGGCGATGAAGGTGACCACCGTGACCCGGCCGTGCGAGCGGGCGGGCCGCCATTCGCCCACTGCGTCCAACGGGAGGGCGCTGAGCGCTTCCTGCACCGTCGGCGCGGGCGGCGCATGGGCGCACGCCGCGAGCACCACTGCCAGGATCACTGGCAGTTTTTGCACAGCCCGTAGAGCTCCATCTTGTGCGAGACGACCTTGAAGCCGTGGCGGCGGGCGACCGCGTCCTGCATCGTCTCGATCTTGTCGTTCTCGAACTCCACGATCGTGCCGCAGTTGGTGCAGATCAGGTGGTCGTGGTGGTGCCGGCCGACCGCGGCCTCGTAGCGGGTCTGCCCGTCGCCGAAGTTGCGGGCGTGGGCCAGGCCGCTGTCTGACAGCAGCTTCATCGTCCGGTAGACGGTGGCCACCGAGACCCGCGCGTCGGCGCCGCGCACCTTGTCCCAGAGCTCCTCGACCGAGAGGTGGCCTTCGCTGCCGAAGAAGGTCTCGACGATCAGGGTGCGCTGCCGGGTGCTCTTCAGCCCGTGCTCGGACATGAAGCGGGCGAGCAGCTGCGCATGGTCCTGTTGCTGCGCGTGGCTCATGGGAAGCGCTCCTTCCAGGCGGGGATGGCGGTGCCCAGATCGCCGCCCTCGTTGAGCCGCACCAGCGCAGCGTGGGCCTGCGCGCGAACGCCCGGCTCGGGATCTGCCAGCAGGCTCACCAGCACCGGGGCCGCCGCGGTCTCCCTTCGGTAGCCGGCGACCTCGGCCGCCAGCGCCCGCACCCGCGGGTCCGAGTCGTGGAGCAGCGCGACCAGCGGCGCGGTCGAGTCGGAGGGCTGCTTGACGAACGGAGAGCCGGGCAGCAACAGCAGCAGGAAGAACAGCACCGCGACGAAGATCTGGAAGAACGCCTTGAACGCCGAGTACCGATGGGCGGTGACCAGCGCGAACCGGTAGGCGGCGAAGCCGAGCACGAAGGCGAGGAACACCCAGGGGGCCGACCGCTCGACCCACACCGGCGCCACCCCCGGGTTGCTCTGGGTCCACAGCGCCGTGGCGGCCGAGATCACCAGCAGGGCGAACAGCGCGATCGCCAGCTTCGGGCGCACCCGGACGCCGACGACCGAGGGTTCTTCTTCTTTGGCAGGGTCCGGGTTCATTGACTTGCTCGGAAGAGTCCTTATACGCACACCCTCTTCAAACTTTCGACAGGCCTTCTAACCGATGGAGCAGTGGCAGCGCAGGCGGCATCCCGACGACGTCCCCACCCCGATCGCGGTGGCCGTCGCCGACTTTTGCCGCCGAGCCAGAGGACAGGCCCCGGCGTCGGTGGTCCGCGAGGCCCTCGCGGTGCTCTCGGACGACGATGACTTCCGGGTCAAAGAGCTGACCGACGCCGAGCCGTCGGTGCGGCCGCTGGGCCCGTTCGCGGTGGTCGACGTGGTGAGCGGGACGGCGCCGGCGGTGGCGGCCCAGCGCGAGCTGACCGGTTATTACGACCTGGTGCGGTCGATGGCGGCAAAGACCGAGGCCCCGGCGCGCCCTTCCCCTCCGCCGCCCGCTCCGGTGCGCAAGGGGGTCAAGCCGAAGGCGGGGGCCGAGGTGGCGCGCGAGGGCCGCAAGCAGAAGAAGGTGGCGGCGACGATCGCGCAGAAGATCGCTCCGAAGAAGCGGCTGCCTGCCGCCGCGGCCAGCCTCCCCCCTCCGGCCGAGGTGGCCTCGCCGTGGAAGAAGCGCCAGCTGCCCACCCCGCGCGGGAAGTTCACCCGCATCGAGGCCGAGGCCAGCCGCTTCGACGAGCTGTACCGGCCGGCCGCCAGGGACGAGCTGCTGGGCCTGATCGCGCAGACCGGCAACCGGATCTCGCTGCGCAAGACGCTCGAGCGGCAGTACGTGGTCCGCCGCGGCGTCGGCCCCTCGCCCGACGACATCGACGCCCTGCTCGAGCACCACAAGCTCTCCAGGGCGATCGCCCGCCAGGAACGGGAGGCGATCCTCTCGTCGCTGACCGAGAACCACGGCGCGCTGGTGAAGGTGGCCGACGCGATGGCGCTCAACGCGTTCGAGCTCGACCGGCTGATCGCGGTGATCGGCGTTCGCGGCGAAGTGACCGAGATCCGCGACCGCTGGGTGCGCGAGGCGCTGTCGATCCGTAACCTCCCGATGCGGCTGGAGATGTTGGGCCGGGGGAAATACCTGGCCGATCTGAAGATCGTCCGCCGGTTCAAGGAAGCGCTGGTGCGCGATGTCCTCGAGCTGCTCGAGGAGCTGCCGGTGATGGCGGATCTCGAACAACTGGTTACGGTGGCAGCCAAACGCCACGCGCTCAACCCAGAGTCCCTGCGCACCGCGATCGACCGCCTTGGAATTGAGACCCAACTCGACTTTCAGCCTGCTTCCGAAACCTGAGGGTTCGGGCTGAACCAAACATGAGGAGCCCCTGATGCCGATCTACGAATACACCTGTGAGAAGTGCGGCACCCGCATCGACGTGCTGCAGAAGATGGACGCGGCAGCGCCAGGCCAGTGCGGCAGCTGCGGCGCCGAAGGGACGATGGCCCGCCAGGTGAGCCGGACCAGCTTCGTGCTCAAAGGCGGCGGCTGGTACTCGGATCTGTACGGCTCGTCGAAGAAGGACGGGTCGACCTCGCCTTCCCCTTCCAGCACCAGCACCGGCAGCACCACCCCCGCGGCCCCGGCGGCGGCGACCGACTCGACCAAGAAGGACTCGAGTGGAAGCGGTAACACGGGCGGCTCCAGCCCCCCGGCCAGCGGCGGGACCCCGTCGTCCAGTGGCGGAACCGGCGGCACCAGCGCGTCGCCCGGCTGAAGAAGTTGGCCGGGGTGCCCGGGCGAAGGTAAGAGCGGGCGGATGACGCGCTTGCCTCTCGCCGCCGCCCTGCTGCTCGTTGGTTGCACCACCACCCAGGTCTACATCCCGTCCGAGGCCCGCCCGGGGATCGTCCGCCAGCTCGAGGGCGAGGACCGGTTCCTCAAGGTCTCGTTCTTCGTCACCCCCTTCTTCGGAGACGCGTCGAAGAAGCTGCTGGCGGCGGTGCAGCCGGATGAGCTGCGGCTGCTGCAGAACACCGACGGCACCCCGATTCACCCCGGCGCGGTCGAGGCGGTCTTTCCCGCCGGCACCCTGGTCCGGATCAAGAAGGTCGAGTTCCCCTCGTCGTTCACGATGGCCGAGCGGATGTTGATGACCCCGCGCACCCTGGTCTGGGTCCACCTCGACGTGGGGGGGACGCCGAAGACCGCTCCGCCGTACGTGCTGGTGCTGCGGCCGGGGATCCGGGACGAGGCCGAGTTCCTCTCGGAGGTCGATCGCTACCTGGGCAAGGAAGACCCCAACCCGCGGCTGGTGGCGCTCACTGATCCGATGCGGGAAGCGGTGCTGACCAAGCGCGCGATTCTCGACATGACCGCCGACGCGCTGGAGATGGCGTGGGGCTACCCCGAGAGCAAGAAGTACAGCTTCGAGGGCGAGCGGAAGCTCGAGACCTGGACCTGGCCGGGCGGCAAGCGGGTGGCGCTGCTGAGCGACGGCCGGGTGACCGAGCTGAAGTAGCGAAGGTCAGTTGCGCCAGCGGCCTCGGCGGGCCTGCTTCTTCTGGTGCTTGCGCTGGGTCGCCTCGTGCGCCTTCGCACCGGCCACATCTGCCCCTCGAGGATCGCCTTCACCAGCTCGCCCTGCGTCTTCACCGAGTGCTTGAAGAGCGTGGCCGCGTAGCCCAGCTCGTCGAGCGAGCTGCGCGCGTCGCTGCCGGCGACTCCGGGGAGCTTGAGCGCCAGCGCCGCTTCGATCGCCTGCTCATTCGAGCCGGGGCGCACCCGCGGGTTGTAGACCTCGATCCCCGACAGGCAGGTGAGGGTCTTCACGTAGTCGCCCGCCGGGTGAGACGAGTCGCGATCGTAGGGGCGCGCCGCGACGATCGCCGCGCCGAGCGACTTCATCTTCGCCAGGCACTCCTCGGCGTTCCACGGCTTCTCGCGGTTGCTGCCCCACAGCTGCGCCGGCTCGGGCGCCTTCAGCGGCTCGGGCAGGAAGCAGAGGTACTGGCCGCGATCGGTCGCCAGCTCGAGGCCGATGAAGATCTTCAGCCGGGTGCTCTTCGCCAGGTCGAGCAGCTCGTCGCAGCCGTCCTGGGTGTTGGTCTCGGTGAACGCGACCCCGTCGAGGCCGTGCGACTCGGCTCGGGCGAGGACCAGCTTCGGGTCGAGCTGGCAGTCGCGCGACAGCCAGGAGTGAACGTGCAGATCGATCAGCATGGGGGACTTATGGCATAAGCCATTTCATGTTCACGGGCGTCAAGGTGTTTTCGGCGACGAAGGCGAAGGAGCGCGAGGAGATTGGCGAGAACGTCTCGCGCTGGCTGAAGAGCAACCAGGATCTGGAGATCGTCGACAAGGTGGTCGGCCAGTCCAGCGATAACGAGTTCCACTGCTACTCGCTGGTGATCTTCTACAAGCAGAAGGGGCAGTAGCCCTTTTAGTTCGCGGGCAGGTAGAGCGCGGCCGAGGCCGGATCGAGGCTGAGGGTCACCGCCGCCGGGCCTCCCAGCAGCACCGTCTTTCCGCTCAGCACGTCGCGGTAGCTGCGCGGCGCTGCCTTCGCCAGCTCGCCCTTCACGGTGACGCTCACCTGCCGGGCCGCCCCGCGGTTGATCGCGACCAGCGCCCCGTCTGCCGAAGAGTCGCGCTGAAAGACGTAGAGGTCGTCTTCGATCACCAGCGTCGCGCGGTCGCCAAACCGGAGCGCCTGGCTCTGCTTGCGGGCGGTGCCGAGCTTCTGCACGTGCTCGAGCAGCGCCGTCTCCCGGGCGGAGAGGGTGGCTCCGAACTTCATCAACCGCCGGTTGTCGGGATCTCCGGCGCCCGGCAGGCCGATCTCGTCGCCGTAGTAGACCAGCGGCACGCCCCGCTGGGTCAGCAGGAAGGTGAACGCCCACTTCGCCCGGCTGAACGCCAGATCGGAAGTCACCTGGTCGGGCGGCCGGTTGTTCCACGCCTGGGCGCCGGGGTCGGCGTCGAGCTGCCCCGCCGCGGCCGAGATGAACCGCGCCACGTCGTGGTTGCCCAGGAACGGCGAGTTGAGCGTCCCCGGGGCGTAGAACGCCTCGTTCTGGGCGATGGCGGCGTCGACCCCTTTCAGCGAGCCCCCCTTCGCGAACGCGTCGATCACCGGCCAGTAGAGCGGGAAGTCGAACTGCCCATCGAGCTCGTCCGGGCCGACGTACTCGGCGATCTGCGCCCGGCCGTTGGAGCCGGTGAAGGTCTCCCCCACCAGGTAGAAGTCGATGCCGGTGCGGTCGGCGATCGCGTTGACCGCGCCGGCGATGTTGCGGCCGCCGACGTGATCGAGGTGCTTCACCGCGTCGAGCCGGAAGCCGTCGAGGTCCGCCGTCTCGAGCCAGAACAGCGCGTCCTGCACCAGTTGCTCGTTCTGCGCCGGGCTGCGCCAGTTGAAGTCGGGCAGGTAGTTGGTGAACCAGCAGTCGAGCGGCCGGGCATCGAAGGTGCAGCTGCCTTCGCCGCAGATGCACGAGCCGGCGGTGTTGTACCAACCGTCTGCCTTGTGATCGCGGAAGTACGGGTGATCCTGGTGGGTGTGGTTGAGCACCAGATCCGCGATCACCCGGATGCCGTGCTGGTGGGCGGCGGTGGTGAGCTCCTGGAGGTCGAGCAGGTTGCCGAAGCGGAACTGGACCTCGCGCGCCTTGCTCGGCCAGTAGCCGTGGTAGCCGGTGTAGAGCTTGCCGTAGCTGCCGGGGAACGCGCCGTCGGGGTTGGCGTCGACCGGAGAGAGCCAGATCGCGCGCACTCCGAGCTTGTCGAAGTAGCCCTCTTCGATCGCGGTGATCACCCCGCGAAAATCGCCCCCCTGGTAGTTGGCCTGCAGCTCGACGTTTGCAGTGGGGGCGTCGTTCGCCAGGTCGCCGTTGCGGAAGCGGTCGGTGAAGACGAAGTACAGCAGCGCCTCGCCCCACTCGAACGGCGCCGGCTCGACCCAGAACGGGAGGTACAGCCGCTCGGCCTGCTTCCCGGTCGCGTCGGCGAGCGTCACCACCAGCCGGTGTTTTCCGACCGCGAGCCCCGTCTGCTGCAGGCTGAGCTTCCCGGTCGCGGCCTCCCACCCGGCGGTGATCGCCGCGCCGTCGAGGGTCACCGCCGGCGGCAGCAGCGCCGCACCCTTGCTGCCTCGAAGGGCCTGGGCCTCGAAGGTGCCGGTCGCGGCGCCGTCCGAGACGAACTTCGTCACCTCGATCAGCGGCGCCGCGCAGTCCGGCACCCGCAGCCGCGAGTGCTCGACGTTGCCGGCCCAGCGGCGAAAGGCATTCGCCGGGTCGGGGGTCGCCGCTGCCTTGCCAATCGCGAACCGGTAACCATAGTCGCGCGGCTCGAGGGTGCGCCGGAAGCTCGCGACCCCGTTGGCGTCGCGCTCCATCGGCTCGGGGTTGAAGCCGTTCCACTCGCCGAGGATGGTG
>JAGSPQ010001044.1 GCA_018262385.1 Myxococcaceae bacterium
CGCCGAACACCATGCTCAACCCGGGCTCGACGCCGGTCAACTTCAGCATGAAGTACCACCCGATCAACTACGGGCCGGACAACGGCGCCTTCCTGCTCAAGGTCACCCAGAACGGGCAGGTGGTCGACTACATCGTCACCCTGAGCGGCAGCGGCGACACGATGGGTCTGAACACCGACACCTTCAAGCAGGACAGCAAGCCGAAGGCCGACATCCTGCTGGTGATCGACAACAGCTGCTCGATGTCCGACAAGCAGATGTCGCTGTCGCTCAACTTCGGCAGCTTCATCAAGTACGCGATCTCGGCCCAGGTCGACTACCAGATCGGCGTCACCACCACCGACATGGGCGTCGAGGGCGGGAAGATCGTCGGCGATGCGGCCAACCCGAAGGTGCTCAAGCCGACCACCCCGGACGTCGAGAACAAGTTCAAGCAGAAGGTGAACCTCGGCATCAACGGCAGCGGCAGCGAAGAGATCCTGGCGCCCGCGGTGGCCGGGCTCACCGCCCCGGTGATCACCGCCGAGAACGCCGGGCTGCTGCGCGCCGACGCGGTGCTCGCGGTGGTGGCGGTCACCGACGCCGATGATCAGTCGGCCCTGCCGGTCACCTTCTACGTAAACCAGCTGCTGAACATCAAGGGCAGCCAGCGCGCCAGCCAGTTCAGCTTCAACGCCGTCGCCCCGTACCTGAGCTCCGCTCCGGCCGGCTGCAGCTACGATGGCGCCGGTGGCGCGCCCAAGATTCTCACCGCCGTGACCGCCACCGCCGGGGTGAAGGAGGAGATCTGCACCCCCGACTGGAGCAAGGCGCTCGAGCAGATCGGCAAGAACGCGTTCGGCTACCGCACCAACTTCTTCCTCACCTCGACTCCTGACCTCACTGCCGGCAAGACGATCGTGGTGAAGATCGACGGGATCCCGCTCGACCCGGTCGACGTGCGTGGCGCCCAGGTCTGGACGTATGATTCGACCAACAACTCGGTGAACTTCGAGCCGCTGTTCGTGCCTGAGCCGGGCAAGACGCTCACGATCACCTATTTCGTCGCCTGCATCCCCTGATCGAAAGGGCGTCGACAGGCAGAGCGCCGCCGGCCGGGCGGCGCGCAGTGCAAGGGATTGAAGTCAGGGCCGGATGGAAGCGAGCAACAGTCGAGGCCCTGGGTGCGACAAATCCCCAATTGTAGGAATCAGTAAGTCGGGGTGGGTGCTTGACCGGGACTGCTCGGTTGGGCACATTGCCGCGCTTTTTAGAGCCCGCCGGCCGACGGGCTTCGGAGTTTGAGGATCACCATGATCAAGCCGTCCGTGATGCGCGCCGCGTTGTTGCTTGCGTCTTTTTCGATGGTCGTCACCGGCTGCCGCTGCGGGGGCTCGACCACCGGCGCGAAGAACGGCGAGATCACGATCGTCTTCACCGAAGACGGGGCGCTGAAGAGCCAGCCCAACGGGATCTACAACTTCGGCCAGGTCCCGATGGGGAAGAAGGAGACGCTCAAGCTGACGGTGAAGAACACCGGCAACGGCGCGCTGTTCCTCGAGAAGCTCGAGAAGGAGAGCGGAGAGAGCACCACCATCTCCGGCGTCGGCGATCCGGCCCCGGTCACGTTCTTGATCGACTTCGCCGGCAAGGAGCTCGGCTCGGGCGAAGTGGTCGAGTACCTGATGACGTTCGACTCGGCGACACCTTCGACATCGCCACCAAGATCAAGAACACCCGGCCGATCGACGCGATCGCCACCATCGGCGACGTCACCAGCAACTCGGGCGACGACAAGAACTTCACCTTCACCCCCGAGTCGCCCAAGGGCGAGGTGAGCCTCAAGGCCGGCCAGGAGAAGACGGTCACCCTGACCTTCGCCCCCACCGAGGTGAAGGACTACCTCGCCCGCGTCACCATGCGCCGGCTCGATGGCTGCCCGGACAAGGTGGTGAAGCTGGTCGGCACCGGCGTCGACGCCGTGCTCGCCTGGGCGCCCAACCCGCTCGACCTGGGCTACGTCACCCCCGGCCTGCAGGTCAGCGGCGACCTCACCTTCAGCAACCTGGGCCTCAAGCCGGTCACCGTCTCGGGCCTGACTCCCTCCACCGCCGACTACAAGGTCGCGACCGCGCAGCCGGTCGAGGTCGCCGCGGCGACCCGCGATGCGGCCGGAGCGCTTCAGGCCGGCACCGCGAAGGTCACCCTGAACTTCAAGCCGACCCTGCTCGGGCCCCGGAACGCGCGGCTCGACTTCGCCACCTCGCTGCCGAAGCAGGCGACCGGCGTCGCCCAGCTCAAGGGCTACGGCGGCGGTCCGGACATCGACGTGAAGCCGTCGACGCTGAACTTCGGCCGCGTCGCCTACTTCTCCGGCTCGTCCAGCTACGCCAACCGGAAGCTGACGATCCAGAACGTCGGCACCCGGCCCACCCCGCCGGACGCGAAGGCCAACCTCCACCTCGGCGCGATGGGCACCGGCACCGTCTACTGGGACGTGAAGGTCAAGCCGAACGTCGCCGGGAACACCGCCACCGCCGCCGAGCTGTGCGTCGGTGAGGTGCGCGCCGACGGCAGCTGCACCAACTTCCCCACCGTTGGCACCTACGACCAGGCCGTCGGCCTCGAGGCGTCGGGCATCAAGGCGCTGCTCGACGTTCCGGTGCGGGTCACCCCGGCGACGGTCGGCCCGAAGGACTGGGAAGTCGTCATCTACTCCAACGACCCCGACGAGCCTTCGTTCACCGTCTCGATCCACGCCGAAGCGATCGTGCTGCCTCCGTGCGACTACGAGGTGACGCCGCTGAACCTCAACTT
Organism: Myxococcaceae bacterium; assembly: GCA_018262385.1. Classification (GTDB taxonomy): domain Bacteria; phylum Myxococcota; class Myxococcia; order Myxococcales; family Myxococcaceae; genus JAGSPQ01. Next base: position 2,797 of record JAGSPQ010001044.1, read on the forward strand.
CGGTCTCGTCACGCCGCCCGACTACAAGGACCTCTCGTTCACCATCAAGAACAAGGGCCAGAACGCGTCCGACCTGTGCCTGATCTCGAACCTCGATCTGAAGGCGCCGAGCAACGTGATCTTCTCGCTGCCGGCCGGCGCGCTGTTCGACCAGGAGCTCCAGCCCGGCGCGAGCCTCGCCGTCGCGGTGCGCGCCTGGCCCCAGGGTACCGTGCCCACCGCGGTCACCAACGCGACCGGCCTGGTCTCGTTCAGCATCAGCAACCCGACCAAGCCCGAGGGCACCGTCTCGCTCAACGCGACGATCGCCGCCAGCTGCCTCACCATCTCGCCCGACGACCTGAACTTCGGCACGGTGCAGAAGGACTGCAGCAGCGCGACCCGCACCTTCACCATCTACAACACCTGCTCGACGGCGGTGAAGGTCAACAGCTACTCGATGGTCTCTCCGGCGGGCGAGAAGGCCGGCTCGGCCAACTGCCCCGGCACCTCCGACTGCCCCGAGTTCATCGCGGTCAGCACCGCGGGCATCGCGCCGAACACCATGCTCAACCCGGGCTCGACGCCGGTCAACTTCAGCATGAAGTACCACCCGATCAACTACGGGCCGGACAACGGCGC
>JAGSPQ010000301.1 GCA_018262385.1 Myxococcaceae bacterium
ATCACCGTCTCCGACTTCTCGCGCGAGCAGATCTCGCGGCACCTGAAGATCTCGCCCTACCGGCTGCAGGTGATCCCCAACGGGGTCGATGCCGTCTTCCACCCCGCCCTGCCCGCCGAGCTGCTCGACTTCAAGTCGCGGCGCGGCCTGCCGGCCCAGTACTTCGCCGCGATCGGCAGCCTCAAGCCGCACAAGAACCTGAAGCTGCTGGGCCCGATCGCCCAGGCGCTGCCGGCGAAGCTGGTGCTGCTGGCGGGCCGCGGAGCGCGCCGGGCGCTGAACTTCCCCGAGTCGGTGCTCGAGCTGTCTGCCTTGAGCGACCCCGAGCTGGCCCTCTTCTACGCCGGCTCAGTGGCCGTGCTCGTCCCGTCCCGGTACGAGGGGTTCGGGCTCCCCGCCCTCGAGGCGATGGCCTGCGGCGCGCCGGTGATCGCCTCCGACGCCGGAGCCCACCGCGAGATCCTCGGCCAGGCCGGGCTGCTGATCGATGCCGACGATCCCGACGCGTGGAAAGCAGCCGCCCAGCGGGTGTTCCGCGACGACGCGCTGCGGGCGCAGCTGAAGGAACGCGGGGCCGAGCGCAGCAGCCGGTACACCTGGGACGACTGCGCCCAGCAGACGATCGAGGTCTACCGCCGCGCGCTCGCCCGCTAGATCGCCGGGTGGGCGCCGATGTCCCGGCGGTACTGCTTGCCGGCGAAGCGGATCTTCTCGGCCTCCGCGTAGGCCAGCGCGCGCGCCGCCTCGAAGCTCGGCGCCTGGGCACAGATCGTCAGCACCCGCCCGCCCGCCGTCACCAGCGCGCCCGCGTCCTTGCGGACCCCGGCGAGGAAGCGCTCGACCCCCGGCGCCGCCGGAACCTCGAGCCCCTCGATCCGGTCGCCCGCCCGCGGAGCGTCGGGGTAGCCGTGGGCCGCCAGCACCACCCCGACCGAGGCCCCCGCCTTCAGCTTCAGCTTCGTCTGGGTCAGCTTCCCGGCCGCGCACGCCGCCAGCAGCGGCAGCAGATCCTCGTCCAGCTGCATCATCAGCGGCTGGGTCTCCGGATCTCCCAGCCGGCAGTTGAACTCGAGCACCTTCGGGCCCTGGGGAGTCAGCATCAGCCCCGCGAACAGCGCTCCCCGAAACGGCTGCTGCCGGCGCGACAGCTCCAGCAGGGTGGCCGAGATCACCAGCCGGCCGACCTCCTCGAGCTGCACCGGGTTGAGCAGCGGCGCCGGGGCGTAGGCCCCCATCCCTCCGGTGTTGGGGCCCTGATCTCCGTCCAGCAGCCGCTTGTGATCCTGCGCGGGCGGCAACAGCAGGTACCGCTCGCCATCGCACAGCGCGATCAGCGACAGCTCGGGGCCGGTCAGCCGTTCCTCGAGCAGCAAGGTCGCGCCGGCCGGCAGCTTGCCCAGCGCCCGCACCGCCTGCGCCGCCTCTTCACCCGAGTCGGCCACCACCACGCCCTTCCCCGCCGCCAGGCCGTCGGCTTTGACCACCACCGGGCCCCACGCCCGGGCGCGCGCCTCGGCGGCGGCCAGATCGGTGAAGACCTCCGACCGGGCGGTCGGCACCCGCGCGGCGCTCATCACTTCCTTCGCCCACGCCTTCGAGCCTTCGATTCTCGCCGCTCCCGCGTCGGGGCCGAACACCGCGATCCCCAGCTTGCGCAGCGCGTCCGCCACCCCGCACATCAGCGGGGCCTCGGGCCCCACCACCACCAGGTCGATCCCCAGCGTCAGCGCCAGCTCGCAGACCTGCGCCGGGTTGCAGGGATCGATCGCCTTGCACGCCCAGCGCTGCTCCATCCCCGGGTTTCCGGGCGCGCACCAGAGCTTCCACAGCTCGCGGCTCTGCGAGATCTTCCACGCCAGGGCGTGCTCGCGCGCGCCGGCCCCCAACAGCAGCACCTTCATGGTCCTTCGCTCCTCCGTCCGTCCCCACCCCTCGGCGGGCTCCTAAGTCGAGCCCGTCGATCCCGGCCCCCCGGGTTGCCCCTCATGGCAGGGCGTAGAGCGCTCGCTTTGCATCGAAGTACAGCGGGTCGACCAACAATACCCGGGTGAGGATCCGGCGGGCCTCCTCGGGCTTCTTCTGCTTCAGCTCGATCTCGGCCAGCTTCACCTGCGGCGCGGTGAACCTCGGCTCGAGCTCGAACGCCGTACGGAAAGGGGCCTTGGCGGCCTCGAACTGGTTGGTCGACATCAGCGCCATCCCGACCGCGTAGTGCGCCAGCGCGACCTGCCGCTCGGCCTGCACCGCCTTCTGGGCCAGCTTGAGCCCGCCGGGGTTCTCCTTGCGGCGCAGGGCCAGCAGCGCGCGGAAGGCGAGGCCGTGCCCGCTGCCCGGGTCGGCGGCGACCGCGCGGGCGAACTCCTTCTCGGCCCCCATGAAGTCATTCGAGTACCAGGCGATCAGCCCTTCGGCGGTCGGCACGTTCGGATCGTCGGCCTCCACCTTCAGCGCCGAGAAGGTTCCCTTCGCCTGGCGCAGCAGATCCTGGGGCCGCACGAAGAACCGCGCCATCACCGGCAGCGGGCCGCCATAGCGCGGATCGCCGTTGAGGCCCTTCTTGAGCACGAACTCCCAGGCCTTGCTCTCGTTCTTCGCCTTGATCGCCGACGCTCCGGCCAGCAGCAGCGCATCGATCCGGCGCTTGTCCTGCTCGTTCGCCGCGGCGAACAGCTTCATCGCGTCGCTGGGCTTGCCCTCCAACAGCACCAGGCAGCCCTCGAGCACTCCCTCGAGCGCCTTGTCCCCGAGCTTCCCGGTCAAGAAGGGCCACTGGGCGCGCGCCTCGCTGGCGTTGCTCTGCTCGATCGCGACCAGGAACCGCTGGAGGTTGACGTGGGCATCCTGCGCCTTCAGCCCAATCGCCTTCTCGGCCGAGAGGATCGACGCGGGCAGCTCTCCTGCCACCCGCTGCGCGGCGGCCCGATGACCGAGCGCCTCGACCAGGTCCTTCACCTCGATCTTGTCTTCGTCCGCCACGATCGCGTCCAGCTGGCCGATCGCGCCCTCGAGATCGTTCTCGTGCTGGTAGGCGAGCACCGCCAGGGCCAGCCGCGCCCGGAAGTTCCGGGGATCGGCGGTGCGCGCCGCCTGGTAGACCTTCTTCGCCCGGGCAATCTCGCCGACCTCGATCCAGGTGCGGGCCAGGGCGTCGGCGGCGTCCCACTGATCGGGCTCGAGCTCGAGCCGCGTCTCGGTGTGTCCCACCGCCTCGCGGTAGCGCCCCAGCGTCAGCAACAGCTGCGACTGAGCGAGGTACGCGCGCTTGAGCTTCGGATCGAGCTTGAGCGCCTGGCTGAAGCTCTCGGCGGCGTACTGCGGGTTCTTCGAGATCATCGACTGCCCGAGCGCCAGCAGCGCCAGCGCCTGGTCGCGATCGCTGGGGCTGTTCTTCCCCCGCTCGGCCATCACCTTGATGTCGTTCATGTTGCCGTTGATCGCCAACAGCAGGTGCGCATGGGCGGTGTAGACCCGCCCCGCTCCGCCCCGCTGCTCCGCCGCCACCAGCAGCTCTTCGGCGATCTTCGCCATGTCGGCTTCGATTCCATTGCCGCGGCCGAAGGCCATCGCCAGCGCGTACCCGGCGATCGCGCGGTCATTGCTCTTGTCGAGCACCAGCGCTTTCTGAAACTCCTCTTCGGCCTCGAGGTAGCCGGAGCCGGTGTCTTTCGCCAGCTGCTCTTCACCCGCGGCGAGGTGATCGGACGAGGAGCCGCTCAGGTCGTCGATGAAGCGCAGCTTCCACGCCTCGACCGCGCGGTCGATCGGCTTCTCCGCCCCCGGGGTGAGCCGCGCGGCCAGCGGCGGCGGCTTGCGCTGCCAGGGCTTCTTGATCCCCAGCACCGCGCCCAGCCCCACCACCAGCAACACCACCGCGCCGATCGCCACCAGCTTCGTCTTGCTGCCGCCCCCGTCGTACTCGGCAGACGGCAGCGCCGCCGACGAGCTGCGCCGCACCATCGGCGCGGGCGGCGCGGCGGCGGGCACCGGTGCGGCGGGGGCCGGGGCATGGGTCACCGGCCGGGCGGGCGCAGCGGCGGCGGCGGGCTCCGGCTCGGGGTCATTGGCCGAGTCGACCTTGCTGCGGCATTCGTCACAGATCCCGATCGCCTGGTCGAAGGGATCGGTGAGCGGCTTGCTGCAGGTGCGGCACTTCACCCCCGTGGTGTGGCTGGCCGGCGCGGGCGGCGGCGCCATCGGGGTCGGCACCGTCGGCTGGTTGTCGAGCGGATCGGGAACGCTGAAGTCCATCGCCATCGGCGCCGGCTGCGAGCCCGACGGCGGAGGAGGCGCGCCGAGATCGAACTCTCCGAAGTCCAGCTCGGTGCCGACGTTCGCCCCCTCGGTCGCGAAGGGCGAGGGAGGCGGCGGCGCGGGGGCCGGAGGAGGCGGGGCTGCCGCAGGGGCCGCAGGCCCCTCGAGATCGAACAGGAAGGCCGAGGCGGCCGCCGGGGCAGCGGCGGCCCCCGGCGACCCGGTCGGCTCCGCCGGCTGGGCGTCGTCCTTCTTCACCAGCTGCAGGTGCCGACAGCGCGGACACTGGGCGCGAACCCCTTTGGGGGTGATGAACTTGTCGTCGATCGCGTAGGCGGCCGAGCACTTCTGGCAAACGATGCGCATGTCAGTGGCGGAAGTGCCTCACCCCGGTGAACAACATTGCCAGGCCATGCGCGTCTGCCGCGGCGATCAGCTCGGCGTCGCGCACCGAGCCCCCGGGCTGAACCACGCACCGCGCGCCCGCCGCCGCTGCCGCGTCGAGCCCGTCACGGAACGGAAAGAATGCATCCGACGCCACTGCGCTTCCTCTCAACCGCTCTCCTCCGCGACCTGCGGCGATCTTCACCGAATCCACCCGGCTTGTCTGCCCTCCTCCTGCGGCCAACAGCTCGGTCGCACTCGAAAAGACGATCGCATTGCTCTTGACGTGCTTGCAGACCCGCCATGCGAATTTCAGCGCCTGCAGCTCTTCGGGGGTGGGCTGGCGCTGGCTGACCACCTTCCACTCGGCCGCGGGCTCGACCGCGTCGCGATCCATCACCAGCATCCCGCCGGCGACGCTGCGCAGATCCAGCTGGGCCCGGGGGCGGGCGTCCGGGCGGGCGAGCGCGGGCCCCGCCTCGAGCAGCCGCAGGTTCTTCTTCCCCGCCAGCACGTCGCGCGCCGGCGCCGAGTACGAAGGCGCAATCACCGCCTCGAGGAAGGTCTCCGCCAGCGCCCGGGCCGTCGCCTCGTCCACCTCGCGGTTGAAGGCCACGATCCCCCCGAACGCCGACACCTCGTCTGCCGCGCGGGCGGTGCGGTAGGCCTTCTCGAGCTGGGCGTCGGTCGCCACGCCGCAGGGGGTGTTGTGCTTGATGATCACCGCGCAGGGGACTTCCGGGAACTCGAGCACCAGGCCGAGCGCCGCGTCGAGATCGAGGATGTTGTTGTAGGAAAGCTCCTTGCCCTGCAGCACGGTCGAGAAGGCGACCGTCGGTTCCTTCGGGGCCAGCCGCTCGCGGTAGAAGGCG
>JAGSPQ010001045.1 GCA_018262385.1 Myxococcaceae bacterium
CGTCTGGGTCTGGCACAACGAGGCGTTCAAGGCCCTGATGCAGGGCACCAGCCCGTACGCGATCACGATGCCGAACATCTATGGGACCACCGAGTGGTTCGGCCCCGGCCTCGCCGACGCGACCCACGTGTTCGTCGGCTACCCGTACCCTCCGCTGACGCTGGCGCTCGGGGGCCTGGGTCACGCGCTCGCCGACGACTACCGGTACGCCAACCTCGCCGCGCTGATCGCCTCCGCGGCGCTGATCGCCTTCTCCCGCCCGGGCCGGGTGGCCTCGACCGCGGCGGTGATCCTGCTCATGTCGCCCCGCAGCCTGTTCGTGCTCGAGCAGGGCTGGACGGAGTCGAGCGCGATCCTCGCCTTCGCAGCGGTGGTGTTCTGCGCCTGCCGGGCGCCGCGGCTGCTCCCCTGGGTGTTCGGCGCGATGCTGGCGACCAAGCAGTACTTCGTCCTCTGCCTGCCGCTGGTGTTCCTGCTCTTGCCGCGGCCGCTCACCTGGCGCGGCTTCGCCGGGTTCGCCTGGCGCTCGGCGGTGATCCCGGTGGTGACGATCCTCCCGTTCCTGATCTGGAGCCCGAAGGGGTTCATCGACTCGGTGGGCATGTTCCAGGTCCGCCAGCCCTTCCGCCCCGACTCGCTGACCTTCCTCACCGCGACGATGAAGAACGGGGTGCCCGGCCTGCCGCAGTGGGCGGGGTTCGCCGCGCTGGTGCCGGCCTACCTGCTCGGGATCGTGCGCGCGCCACGGACCCCGGTCGGGTTCGCGGTGGCCAGCGCGCTGATGTTCGGGGTGTTCTTCGCCTTCGCCAAGCAGGCCTTCTGCAACTACTACTTCCTGGTGGTGGCGATCCTCTGCTGCGCGGCGGCGGCGGCGAAGCCGGACCAACTCGATTGACCCTTCTGACGAGCCTCACCTAGGGTCCGCCGGCTCATGATTCATGGCCTGAGAGTCTGCGTGGTGATGCCCGGCTACAACGCCGAGCACACGGTGAAGAAGACCTACGACGAGATCCCCAAGGACCTGGTGGACGACGTCATTCTGGTCGACGACGGCTCGACCGATCGCACCGCCGAGGTCGCCCGCTCGCTCGGCGTCCACACCCTCGTCCACCCGAAGAACCGCGGGTACGGAGGCAACCAGAAGACCTGCTACACCGAGGCGCTCAAGCGCGGCGCGGACATCGTGGTGATGGTTCACCCCGACTACCAGTACACCCCCAAGCTGATCCCCGCGCTGGCCTCGTGCATCGCCAGCGGGCTGTACGACGTGGCGCTGGGCTCGCGCATCCTCGGCGACACTGCGCTCACGGGCGGGATGCCGCTCTACAAGTTCGTCTCCAACCGCTTCCTCACCGCGGCCGAGAACATTTTGATCGGCACCCGGCTGTCCGAGTACCACACTGGCTTCCGCGCCTTTTCGCGCAAGGTGTTGCTGGAGCTGCCGCTCGAAGAGAACGACGACGGCTTCGTGTTCGACAACCAGATGTTGGTTCAGGCGGTCTACTTCGGCTTCAAGATCGCCGAGGTCACCTGCCCGACCCGCTACGAGACGGCCTCGTCTTCGATCGGCTTCGGCAAGAGCGTGGAGTACGGCTTCGGGGTGCTCGGCACCGCGCTGCGGATGCGGCTGGCGAAGCACGGCCTGGCCAACCCCCGCTTCCTCGCCGAGAACGGCCGGCGGCTCGCGCTGCCCGAGACGGAGCGGCCCAAGGCCAAGGCCGGGCGTTCGCGCCGATGACGGCGTGCAACGGCTGCGGTGGAGCCGTCGCCACCCGGTTCGACCGCGTCCTCGATCCCCAGACGCGGGAAGAGTTCACCATCGGAGTCTGCGAGCAGTGCGGCCTGGGCCACACCCAACCGCAGCCGGAGGATCTCGGTCGCTACTACGGCGCGCAGTACCACGGCGGCCGGCACAGGTGGCGGGTACCGAGCTGAACCCGGGGATCGCGCGAGCAGCCGGGCTCGACGTCCGCGAGACGATCGAAGAGGCGGCGGAGCTGGGGCCCTTCGGCTGCATCACCCTCTGGCACAGCCTCGAGCACCTGCGGGATCCGAAAAAGGTGCTCAGCACGCTGGCGACGATGCTCGGTCGCGGCGGGGTGATCCTGGTGGCAGTGCCCGATGCGCAGGGCACTCAGGCGAAGCTGTTCGGCGCGCGCTGGTTCCACCTCGACGTGCCGCGCCACTTGTTTCACTTCGGCGATCGCTCGCTGACCCAGATGCTGAAGGCGGCCGGGCTGGTGGTGGACCGCCGATGGCACCAGGAGCTCGAGTACGACATGTTTGGTTGGTCGCAGAGCGCGCTCAACACCGTGCTCAGCCACCCCAACGTATTCTTCAACCGGCTCACCGGACGGCGCGCCGAAGCACCGGCCCGCGAAGTGATCGCCAGCATGGTGTTGGGCACGGCGCTGACCGCGCTGTCGATCCCCGCGACCGCGGCCGGCACGCTGGCGGGGAAGGGCGGCACGCTGATCGCCGCCGCGCGCCGGGCGCCGTAACCAACCGTGGCCAGCCGCACCTGCTTTCGGGTAAGTGGCGCGGCTCATGTTCCGGGAAGTCGTCCATGGCTGAGCTGAAGTGCCCGATGTGCACGAGCGAATCGCTCGACGCACTGTTCACGGCCAGC
>JAGSPQ010000302.1 GCA_018262385.1 Myxococcaceae bacterium
GGGCCCGGCCACGCAGGGGGAAATTCCCCGAACCACTCAGCTCGTCGGCGCTCCCGCCGGCGGTCCGGACAGCCGCCCGCCTGCGCCGATCGAGCGCACCGAGATCTCCCGGCCCGCGCCGCTGGCGGGCCCGGCGACGCACGGTGAAATTCCCCGAGCCACTCAGCTCGTCGGCGCTCCCGCCGGCGGTCCGCCCAGTCGCCCGCCGGGTGAACTTCCCCGCTCCGCGCCGACCGCAGCTGCGCCGACCGCCGCTCCGGCCAGCCGCCCGCCCGCCCCGGTGGAGCGCACCGAGATCTCCCGGCCCGCGCCGATGGCGGCGGCGCCTCCCGGAGTGGTCGCCCGCGTCCCGGTTCCGCTCGGCGCCGGCCCCGCCCCCGCCGCCTACGTGCCGATCCCCGCGGCGACCGTCCCGGGCGGGCCCTTCGAGCGCCCCGACGCCGCCGCGCGCTTTGCCGCCACAACCGCCGTCCGGGCGCCCGGAGTGCCGCTGCCCGCGCGGATGGGGTCTCCCGCCGGGCCGATCATCGACCCCGCTCCGACGGTCCGCCCGCCGCAGGGCCCCCAGGTGACGCCGACGCCCGCCAGGCAGATCAGCCCGCAGGACCTGACCCCCTCGGTGCCGCGGGAGGCGGTCGCCCCGGCTCGGGTGGCCACCCCGCCGCCGCAGCGGGCCGCTCCCCCGCCACCCACTCCGCCGCTGCCGCCGCCGCCCCGCCCGGCGCTGGTGGTGCCTCCCTCCTTCATGGATCTGCCGGCGGCGATGGAGAAGCCCCGCACCCTGGGCCCGGAGTTCGCCACCACCCAGCCCGGCATCCCCGGCCCGTACTCGAAGCCGAAGCCACCGCCCCAGCCCGATCCCCTCTCCGAGGAGGTCGCGCCCCCCGTCCCGCTCGGGCAGGACTCCACCGACACCCTCGCCGATCGACCGGCGGTGGGGACCGGGTCCGACCTTCCGGTCGCGTCCGATCAGGTGCTGGCGGCTCCCGCCTCGCTGTGGCGGCGGGCGCTGGCGTCGATCTTCGACCTCGCGGCGATCGGCGGAGCGGTGGCCGGGCTGCTGCTCCTCGCGGTCACCCTCACCGGCGGCAAGCCGGTGCCCAACCACCTGCACGGCCTCGAGGCCTTCTTCTTCCGGCTGCAGCCGATCGCGATCCCCGCCCTCGGGCTGACCGTGCTGCTGGCGGTGCTCTACACCACCCTCGGCGCGTTCCTCCTCAAGGGGCGCACCCTCGGCAGGCTGCTGTTGGGGATCCGCCTGGTCGACTCGAGCGGGAAGTCGCCCGGGCCAATCCGATCACTGTTCCGGGCAGTGTTCGCAATCTTTTCCTTCGCGCTCTTTCTGGCTGGCTTCTGGCTCGCAGTGTTCGATCGGCGCGGTCAAACACTGCACGACAAGCTGACCCGGACATTCGTGGTCCGGCCGGTATGATGCGCCGCCCATGTCCCAGCGGCTCGCTCAACACCTGATCTCTCGCGGCCTGCTGCCCGCGAAAGTCGTGGATGACGCGCTCCGCCGGCTGCAGGAGGGCTCGGCCGCGCTCGACACCATCCTGCTCGAGGCCGGGTCGGTGTCCGAAGCCGGCATGCTCCAGGCGCTCTCGGACGTGTCGGGGATGCGGCTGGTGAACCTGGCCGACTTCGAGCCCAACACCGAGGCCGGGCCGATGCTGCCGCTGAAGATCTCGCGCCGGCTCACCGTGGTGCCGCTGTCGGTCGACGGCAACATCCTCCACCTCGCCGTCGGCTACCCGGTGCCGCACAAGGAGCTGCGCGAGGTCGCCTTCCTGCTCGGCAAGGAGCTCGAGCTGTGGGTCGCGCTCGAGTGCCGGATCAAGGACTGGCAGACCGCGCTCTACCGCGAGCCGATGCCCGAGCGGTTCAAGGTGCTGCTGGGCGATCTCGATCCGGGACGGCGGGTGGCGACTGTTGCCAAGGCCGCCGCCCCGGCTGCCAGGCCCGCCGCGCAAGCGAAGCAGTCCCCGAAGGTGACGGCCAGCAAGCCCGAGCTGCTGGTGATGGACAAGGACCAGAGCGCTCACGGGCTGCTGACCGAGTCGATCTCGCTCGAGGTGCTGGAGAAGATCGCCCGCGGGGTGATCGAAGAGCCGGTGCTGTTGGTGAAGCCGAAGGTGAAGCGGCCCGCGCCTCCCGCCGCGGCCCCGGGGACGGCGATGGGGCCGGCCGAGGTCCACTCGACAGTGGTGCTGGAGCCGAAGGCCTACGCCGCGTTCGCCCAGCCCAGGCCGGTGGCAGACACCGACGAGCACCTCGAGACCGCGGTGCTCGACACCACCGGCTACGCGAACTTCGCCCGGCAGGTCTCCATCCCCGAGGCCCCGAAGAAGCGCCTGCCCGGAGATCGCACCCCGACCGAGCCCGAGATGCCGGCGATCGTGCTCCCCCCTCCGCCGGCGATCGCGCCGGTCGCCCCGGTCGCCCCGGTCGCCAAGGCCGCCCCGCTGCCGCGGATCACCGTCCCGAAGACCGACGAGGCCTGGCACTCGCAGGAGAAGGTGTTTCCCGGCGGCGTGCTTCCTCCGCGCAACCGCACCGAGGAGGCGCCCAGCCCGACCAACCGCGAGGTGCGCGCCGTCGAGCGCGCGTGGGTGATGCCCGCGGCGTCGGCCCGGCCGAGCATCGAGCGGCTGAAGACCCGCGGCGTCGGCCCGGCCGAGCATCGAGCGGCTGAAGACCGCGCCGAGCGCGCCCCGCCCTCCTGCGCCGTCACGGCCGGCCGACGTGACGATGCCGAACCTGCCGATTCACGATCCGCCCGCCGCGCCGGCGGTGCGAGACGAGACGGACTTCAGCGACATCACCGCCACCCCGTCGTCGCCGAAGTTGCCGATGCTGACCGCCGCTCCGGTGGTGAAGGCGGGCGCCGCGCTGCCGCTCGACCCGCCGCGCCCGTCGGTGCCGGTGCCCGAGCGCGTCCAGCCGCCCGAGCTGCAGCCCTCGTACGGCGCTGCGCCGGCGATCGCCGAGCAGCCACCCACCGCTCCGCCCGAGCTCGCCGCCTCGGCAATGAGCGCGCTGCAGGACGCCGCCCCGCCGACCTTCACCCCCCGGCTGATGTCGGCGGCGGCGGGGGTGGTGGTGCCTTCGGGCAACCCGGCCGACTGGTCGCTGGCGCAAGCGCGCGCGGCGCTGAAGCTGACGGTGCAGGATCGGGACAGGCTGGTCTCGGTGGCGCTCGACTACGGGCGGCGCGCGTTCGAGTTCGTCGGCGCCTTCGCGGTGGTGCGCGGAGCGGCGGTCGGCTGGGACGCCCGGGCCGAGGGCGAGCCGCCGGTAATCCGGCACGTCTCGATTCCGCTCGACGCGGCAAGCGTGTTCCGCACCGTCGCGCTCACCCGCGGCAGCTACGTCGGGCCGCTGCCTCCCGACGCGCTCACCCAGCACTACCTGGCGCTGCTCGGCCGCTCGCCCCGGGCGGTCTTCCTCTGGCCGGTCGAGGTGAAGGGCCGGCTGGTGGCGATGCTCTACGGCGACAGCGGCAGCAAGCCGGTCAGCCAGCGCAAGCTCAACGACTTCATCCTCTTCTGCCAGGAGCTGCCGTCGGCCTTCGGCGAGTTGATCGTCTTTCGCAAGCAGCGGCTGGGGACCTCGGCCGCCTTCCACTCCGAGACCGACGCGCTGGGGCTGCCCGCCCCGGAGCAGCAGAGCGCCGAGCCCCACCCCGACGCCGAGTTTGCCCAGGCCGACGCCGACTGGTTCTCCGGCCTGCTCACCCTGCTGATCGGGCCTGATCCCCGCGAGCGCGCGAACTCGATGACCGAGCTGTCGCGCACCCCCGACACTTCGGCGCGGGCGCTGGTGCGCGCCTTTCCCGGGCCGACCGCCTGGAGCCGCCTGCCGGTCACCGAGCTGCCCGAGGTCGACGAGCTGGGCCCGATTCCCGGAGCGCTCGCCCGGCTGGGCCGGCCCGCGGCGCTCGCCCTCGCGCCGCTGCTGGACGCGGACGACTCCGACACCCGCTACCTCGCCCTGCTGACCGCCGGCTCGCTGCGCTACCCCGAGCTGCTCGACGGCGTGCTGCGCGGGCTGTTCGACATGGAGCCGGACATCTCGTCCGCCGCGCGCGCCGCGGCCACCGCGATGAAGGACGTCGACGGGTACCCCGAGGCGGTGCGTGCGCTGCGGCAGGAGCTCGCCTCGCGGGATCCGCTGCGCAAGAGCCTCGCCGCCCGCGCGCTGGGAATGCTCCACGACCGCGAGGCGATCGAAGGGCTGATCGGCCTCACCGCGTCGGAAGACTCGCTGTGCTCCCAGTCGGCCGCCGAGGCGCTGCGGGAAATCTGCCGGGCGAACCTCGGGCCCAACGCCCGGCAGTGGGCCGCCTGGTATGCGATGGCCCGCAGCCGCCGGCGGATCGAGTGGCTGTGCGACGCGCTCGACAGCGAGGAGTTCGAGCTGCGGCTGTCGGCGGTCGAGGAACTCTCGCGCTCGTTCGGCGACAACCTCGGCTACTTCGCCGACGGCCCCGAGACCGAGCGGGGCCTGGCGGTCGAGCGGTGGCGCTCGGCGATCAACGCCCGCCCCGACTTCGACCTGTAGGCGGGGAGCCATCGATGACGATGTAGGTCGGCCGCAGTGAGAGTGGGTTGCAGTAATGGAACGGCATTTCAGAAGTGGGAGCGCGTTCTTGCTCACCGAGGCAGAACGCCACGCAACTCGGGCGCTCCCCCGGCGAGCGCACGGTGGCACCGAAGATGCTCCTCCTTCCTCTCATGTCCACCCAAGCCGTGTTTGGCGTCTTGAAGACCCGCGTGCAGGCTGCTGCGGTAATCCGAGACGTAAGCCGCACCGGGTTCAACACCAACCAGATCTCGGTGCTGGTGCCCGAGACCCCCGCGGCGACCGGGGGCCAGACGGGCGAAGAGCTCGGCTTGCTGACCGGCCTGGTCGAGGTGTCGATTCCCGGCCTGCGGACCACCCACGGCGCGGGGCCGCTGGTGGCGACGCTCGCCGGCTGGTCGACCGCGGGGGTGACCCACGGGTTGATCGCGCTGCGGCTCTCCGAGAGCCTCGCCCACCAGTACGAGAAGAAGATCGGCGAGGGCTTCATCCTCATCTCGGTTCAGACCCACGAGCCGAAGGACGTCGACCGGCTGAAGGCGATCCTCTGGCAGAACCTGGCGGAGAACGTCGGGGCGAGCGAGCCGCCGCCCGAGGTCAGCGGAATCAATCCGCGGCCTTCGCGTCCCCCGGCAGTGATTCCGCTGTAGCCCGAGGCCCAGGCGCCCGGCCGCGCGAGCGGGCGTAGACGTGGGTGAACTCGGCGCCGAGGAACAGCACCTGGGCCGAGTAGTAGACCCACAGCAGCAGCACTGCCAGCGAGCCGGCGGCCCCGTAGCTGGAGGCGACCGCGCTTCGGCCGAGGTAGAGCCCGATTCCAAACTTCCCGAGGCTGAACAGCACGGCGGTGACCGCGGCGCCGATCCACACGTCGCGCCACTGCACCTTCACCTCGGGCAGCACCTTGTAGATCAGCGCGAACAGCGCGGTGACGATCGCGTAGGAGACGAGCAGCTCGACGAGCCGCCAGAAGGTCGCGCCACCGAGCCAGTTGCCGACCGCGGCCACCCCGGCGCTGGCCAGCAGCGACAGCAGCAGCAGGAAGCCGGCGCCGACCACCATCGCGAACGCGAGGAAGCGGCGCTTCACGAACCCCGCCAGCCCGCGGTTGAGCCCCGGATCGAGCCCCCAGATCTGGTTGAGCGCGTTCTGCAGCGCGGCGAAAATGCCGGTGGCGCCGAAGAGCATCGCGAACACGCTGAGCACCGTCGCCACCAGCCCCTGGGCCGGCCGGGCGGCGCTGGCCATCATGTCCTCGATCACCTTCGCGCTCGCGTCGCCGACCACCGACTGCAGCTCGCCATGGATTTCCCCCCTCGCCGCCTCGGGCCCGAAGGCGAGGCCCGCGATCGCCACCGCGATGATCAGCGTCGGAGCGATGGCGAACACCGTGAAGTAGGCCAGCGACGCCGCGTGGGTCGAGATGTCGTCCGAGTTCCAGGCGGCGACCGTCTGCTTCAGCAGCGTCCACGCCTTCAGTCCTTTGACGGCTGGGGGCAACGGGGCTCCTTCTGGGTCCAGCGATCCAGCGCCTTCAGGGAGCAGGATCGGTGCCGCGGCCCTGCTGGGGCGAATCGGCGCGTCAGTTCTGCGCGGGCGCGTTGAGGAATGCGGCGATCGCCCGCTGCACCGCGGGGTCGTTCAGCAGCGCCACGTGCTCGGTGGGGGTGTCGAAGCGGGTGAACGGCACCGGAGGCACCGCGCTGGCGGCCAGCACGCTGTCGTCTCCGTCGGCGGTGGGCGGATGCTGGAAGTCGAACCCCTCGGCCGTCACCCGCACGCCGCTGACCGTCGCCCGCCCGGTGCCGATCACCGCCAGCACCTCGGGCATCGACAGCGGAGGCCGGGCGAGCCGGGCGTGCAGCGCCCCGTGGCCGTCGAGCAGCCGCTGCAGCTGCGCCAGCTCGGCTGCGGAGCTCTGGCCCTCGAACAGGCCCCAGCGCCCGGTGACCCACTCCTGGGCGGAGAACGCGTCGAGGGTGACCGGCGCGCCGGCGGCGTCGACGAAGAAGTCGCTCCTGGCCGAGAGCAGTTGGTACGAGGAGGCGAAGGTGAACAGCGCCTCGCGCGAGAGCAGCGAGCGGTTGAGGCCGGTGGAGGTGCCCAGCAGCAGGTCGTCGAAGATCCCCGGCCCGCCCTTGAACGGCGTGCCAGCGAAGACCACCTTCTTCACCCGCCGGGCGACCGCCTCGTTCTGGGTGAGGCAGCTCCAGGTGACCAGCCCGCCCATGCTGTGGGCGACGATCTGAACGTGCTGGGCCTTCAGCCCGGCGAGGAAGTCGCAGAACCGGCGCCCCGAGGCGTTGACGTCCTGCCGCCAGTCGTAGGCGAAGGGGATGAAGCCGGGCAGCTGGTCGCGGCCGAACTCCATCCAGCCCAGGTAGACGTCGATCGAGACGAGCAGCGGAAGCAGGGTCAGCTTCGTCAGCGGGCCGTCGGGCGCCAGCGCCGGCCAGGTCGGGCTGACGCGCTGCCCCGGGTAGGAGAGCGCGAGGTTGGCTTTGCCCGCGGTCAGCACGTCCCCCGGCCGCAGGTAGACGCGCTTTCGCCGGGCGTCGTCGGTGACGAGGAAGCTGCCGCGATAGCCGTGAATGAAGACGGTGACCGTCTCGCCGGTGGGCGGGGGAAATTTCGGAGCGGCGGCGGTGCAGCCGCCGAGCCCGAGCAGAAACGCGAGTGCGAGGAGCCGGCCCATCACCGCGGGCACGAGACCAGAGATGTCCGGCCCGCGCCAGCGGTCAGTGGTGCCGCACGGTCATCCCGGAGTGCTTGACCGCGATCGCACCCATCGGAGCCGGGTGGACCCGGATCCCTCCGGGGAACGGGTGGCGATCGACGTGATGCGGGCCGAGGCGAATGGTCGTCTGATCCGGGTGGGGCAGGGGCTGCTTTGCCTTCGACTTGCGCGAGCTCCTCGCCTTCGAGACCTTGCGGGACTTCGCGGGCTTCAGCTTCAGGGTCTTCTTCGCGGGTCTGCGCGCCTTGGTGACCTTCGCGGCTTTCGAAACCTTCGACGGCTTCTTGCGAAGCTTGAGTGCGGGCATGGGTGTGGCCTCCAACGACGGGTGGTTTGCGCCGAGGGGGAGCTGAGCAAGTTCGGGACCGCCTCGTTCTCCCGGGCAGCGGAGCGCGGCGAGGGACGGCGGGCGGGGCAGGATGGGAGGCGCGGGGCAGCAGCGCCACACTCACCGCGCGAGCTTGCGGGCCGCCTCGACCGCCATCAGCACCGCCTCGGGGGTGCAGGGAATCGCCAGCTCGACCTGGGCTCCCGCCGGAGCGAACGCCGAGACCGCGTGCCGCAGCGCCGCGACCGCCGAGAGGGCCAGCATCAGCGGCGGCTCGCCGACCGCCTTGCTGCCGTGGATCACGTCGTGCTGGGGAGCCCCCTCGAGCAGCCTGACCCGGAACTCGGCCGGCTGATCTCCATAGGAGGGGATCTTGTAGGTGTCGGGCGAGTGGGTCTGGAGAAACCCCTTCTCGTCGTACCGCACCTCTTCGCAGGTGAGCCAACCCCACCCCTGGAGGAAGCC